>DATDFI010000138.1:0-4102 GCA_036522695.1 Bacteroidia bacterium
AGTAAAACAGGGAGAGATCCTGGATTCGATCCGGTACGCCAAGAGGATACAAAACGCATTGTTTCTGAATAATGATCTTATCAAGGAGCATTTCCCGGATAACTTTATAGTTTTCAAGCCGAAGGACATTGTAAGCGGAGATTTTTACTGGACAACGAAAAGTGGCTCTAAATTCTACCTGGCTGTTTGCGATTCTACAGGACATGGCGTGCCAGGAGCCTTCATGAGCCTGCTCAATGTTACATTTCTGAATGAAGCCATCAATGAAAAGGGGATCGATTCACCCGAGCGGGTATTTGATTTTGTCAGGCAAAGGCTTGTTGAAAGAATTTCACAGGAGGGGGCAAAGGACGGTATGGATGGCATACTCATATGCTGGGACACGCAAAAGGAACAGTTGACGTATGCGGCTGCAAACAATACTCCCTTCCTGGTCAGGGGTAAAGATGGTAAGGAATGGGGTGCAGATAGAATGCCAATAGGTAAAGGGGAAAGTGCAAGCGGTTTTAAATTAAACCAGGTTGAGTTTCAAAAGGGGGACAGGTTGTACCTGTTTACGGATGGTTATGCTGATCAATTTGGCGGACCCAAAGGGAAAAAGTTCAGGTATAAACAGCTGCAGGAATTGCTGGTAAGCTCCAGTGATCTTACTTTTGAAGAGCAAAGCCGGATCCTTGAAACTACGATAGTACAGTGGAAGGGAGACCTCGAGCAAACAGACGACATTCTTGTTATTGGAATAGGCCTTTGATAGAACTTTTTCAGTTTTTAAAATTGCCTAGCCGGGAATTCTACACTGTAGCTTTTAGGATCAACGCTTCCTTAAGGATTTTTAACTCAGGAACCCTTTGACATAATCCCTTGTCAGCTTCTCTTTGGGGTTCAGCAATAGTTCTTCCGTGGGGCCAAACTCTATGATCTCGCCCATGTATAGAAAAGCAATATAATCCGATACCCTGCGTGCCTGGCGCAGGATATGCGTTACAAGCACGAGCGTGTAATTTTCCTTAAGACGGAGGAAAAGCTCTTCTATCTTTTGGGTGGAAACAGGATCGAGTGCAGAGGTAGGCTCATCGCCTAAAATTATTTCAGGTTCCACGGCCAGCCCGCGTGCAAGGCACAGGCGCTGCTGCTGCCCTATCGATAAACGCGTGGCAGGACCCTTCAACCTGTCCTTCACTTCATCCCACAGGCTTACCGCGCGCAGGTAATGTTCCACTAACTGGTCCATTTCTGCCCTGTTCTTTTTTGAATGCAACCGCACACCATACGCGATGTTATCGTAAATATTCATGGGAAGCGGGAAAGGGCGCTGGGAAAGCAATCCCATCTTCTTTCTCAACTCCGTTACTTCTGTTTTTGGGGAATATAAATTCACACCATCAACCAGCACTTCGCCTTCTACCCGCACATTATCCTGCCTGTCGAGTAAACGATTGAATGTTTTGAGCAACGTGGTTTTCCCGCAACCTGACGGGCCGATAAAAGAAGTTACTTTTTTGTCGGGGATGTCAAGGTTGATGTTCTTCAGCACGTGATGATCGCCAATATGAACATTTAAGTTTTTTACACTGATATGTGGGGTGATTTCACTCATATTTTATTCTTCGATAATTTTTTACCAAAATATTTTGCAGCCAGGCCCAGGACCAATACAAGCACCGTAAGGATCAGTGCCGCTGCGTAAGCCCTGTTTTGCACTTCTTTGATCGGGCTGCTGAGCTGAAAGAAGATGGCGAGCGGCAATGTGGCGGCAGGCTGATCCACTGAGGTCGGGATGCTGTCCGTATAACCTGCAGTAAAAAGTACGCAGGCTGCATCACCTATCGCACGACCGAACGAAAGCAGAACAGCCGTTAAAATTCCAGGCACCGATTGGCGCAAAAGAACCTGGGCTGTTTCCCAGCGCGTTGCGCCAAGAGAATACGTTATGCTCTCCAGGTCATCCGGCACGAGCCGCATTACCTCATCCATCGCGCGAACCAGGATCGGAATAATGAGTAGCGTAACAGTAACCACGCCAGCAAGCAAAGAGGTTTTGAGGCCAAAATAAACCATGATGGTAAAACCGAATGCTCCGTAAACGATGGAAGGGATGCCGAATAAGATGTCGAAAGAGAACCGCGTTAAATTGACCAACAGGGAATTTTTTTTCGCGTACACGTTAATGTAAAGCACAACCGGAACGCTGATGAGTAAACCTAAAACAACGGAGCCGACTGTGATGTAAATAGAACCGATTATCGCATTCAGGATACCTCCGCCCTTACCGATGTAATAACCACCCTCGGGTATTTTGCTGACCATATCCCAACTTAGCGAGGAAGCCCCGCGCGAAACGATGGTCCACACGATGAGGAACAGCACACCGGCAATGGCTGCTGTGCAAAGGATCATCAATGCCTTAAAAAAAGTTTCTTCCGCTTTTCTCATGCCATTTGTTTTTCGAGGCGATACAGCACCAAACGCGATACGCCATTGAACAGGATAATGATCACGAATAAAATAAGAGCGGCAAGCATAAGGGCCGAATCGAATAATGGAATGGAAAGCATGTCCCCGTAGTTGGCGGCAATGAGGGCCGGGAGGGGATAGCCGGCATCAAAAACCGAGTGCGGCACCTGTACAACGCTACCGGTTACCAGCAGTACCGCTATCGTTTCTCCGAATGCGCGCGAAGTGGCCAGCACAACGGCAGCAATGATGCCGGGCCGGGACCTGCGAAGCAAAACTTTTTTAACCGTTTCCCAACGTGTAGCGCCAAGCGAAAGAGAAGCTTCACGCAATTCCTTCGGCACTGTGGCAAAAACCTCGAGCAGTATATTCACGATCAGTGGTACGATCATGATAGCCAGCACCACACCACCCGCCAGCACACAGTATCCTGTTGAGAATTGAACGAAATGGGGAGCCAGGTGATCTTGTATGAACGGGATCACCAGCAACACGCCCCACACCCCGTAGATCACGGGCGGGATCCCGGCCAAAAGGTCGATGAGCGGAACGATCAATTGTCTTAAACGATACGGTGCGTACTCGGAGATATAAATGGCACTGAGAAGGGAAAAGGGTAAAGCGATCATAAGAGCAATACCGGTTACCCAGAATGTTCCGAGAATGAATGCTGCGAATCCGAACGCGCCCTTCATCGGTTTCCATTCCGTTGAAAAGAGGATCTCTGTAAGAGGGACCTGGCGAAGAACAGGAATGGACCTGGTGAGCAAACCTATGCCCAGCAACAGCACGCTAAACACAGAGAGCAGGGTGAGCGTCCTGGAAACGCCCCCTGCTAACTTGTCGGTTATTAAACGTTCACGGATCACTTTTTAAGAACAAGTTTATCTGTTTCGTTCTTCAACTGCGCATCACTGAGTTTTATATACCCGCCTTCTTTTACGAATTTTTGCCCGTCCGTGAGAACCCAACGGATGAATTCGATCACTGCTTCGTTGCCGGGTTGCCCATTGGTGACAAAGTACAACTCGCGTGCTGGAGGCGAAGGGTACCTGCCTTCGGTAATTGCCGTTACGATCTGGTCGATATTGTCATAAAAATTCTCATCTGCATCGATCTTCCCGTTGTCATTAAGATCGATCGGTACCGGCAACACTCCATTAGAGGGCTTGTGGGTATTTACGTCATACACATACGTTAGATTGTTGAACCCGATCCCCGAAGGGTCTTTCTGCACGGCCTGCGCCAATCCCGGATCCCCGAATACAGCCGTTCCCTGGAGGTCTTCCTGCTTCTTGCCAAAATATTTCGCCCAGGTCTCGGCCGCACCTGCAGCGTCCGAACGTGTATAAACATGCAAGGGTGTATTAAGCGTGAGTCCAAGCTCATTCCAGTTCTTTATTTTACCACTGATGAACAGGTCATAGAATTCCTGCTTTTTTAATCCCCGGGCAAGGACCTGTTGCAGCTCCGGGTTGGATGCGCTCACCGTGGGCACTACGGCATCCCGTGTAACGGAAAAAGAAAATGCGCCTTTTTTCAGCTCTTCGCTGTTGAGGTCACGCGACACCAATCCAATGTCAGTCATTTTCGACAACACATCGGTGATCCCTTTCCCGGCCCCGCCTGCCGATACGTCTATCTTCAC
>DATDFI010000139.1:0-6197 GCA_036522695.1 Bacteroidia bacterium
GAACGATGCCGTAAGAGGATAGGAGGATCCGATTTTTTTTCCTGGAAATTTCCTGCTTGATGCGGGGAGGGATCGTTTTTTATTCTTTCTCTTTCTTCTTCAAGCAACCCCGGGTGCCACCCTCTGATCCTCCGGCTATGCTCAAGACAGGCTGGTAAGTGTAACGATAAGTGCATCCATTTAATCTTTTACTTCCTCGAGTAACCTCGCGTGCCAACTGTCTTTTAAAGGCACTTCCCACATCTTTTCGAATTCGGGTAAGGAGTGGATGGTGTTATTGAACACGACCGTATCGGCATTTACCTGTTTGCCGGCAATAAGTTGTTTGAATTCAGAAAGTGTGCAGGAGCGCACCTCGTCCTTATTGCGATAAGCCACCAGCATGCGATCGAGTAATTTCACATGCAGTTCTTCTTCCAGTTCTTTCATAAAGCGTACCGATGAATCCACGCAACGGCCGCAAGCCTGCTCATCGCTTTCATCGATGAAAACGACAATGAATCTTTTATAAAACAGCTCCAGCGTTCCTTTTACCGGCTTCCCATGCGATTCCCAATGATCGGCAAACACCTGCGAAAGCTTGTTGAATATTTCCACCTGCACATCGGTGAGTTCCTTATCGGCCTGGTACACCCAAACTTTGGTTTGCTGCGAGAGTTCTTTGTGTGAGATCATGATCCTGGATTATTACGGTACAAAAATAAACAGCAAAAAGGCGGAATGAATTTTATTTCGACAGCAAGGAGCAATTTCAAGAGATCTTAACTGAAAAAAAAATTACCCGGGGAAAGCCTGGCCTCAAAGATCGTTCGCGTTCGCGATGAGTTCGGCCACATCCAGCACTTTGGTTTGCTGTTCCTTGTTGAAATGCTTCACTCCATCGGTCATCATGGTCATGCAAAAAGGGCAGCCGGTTGCGATCACATCGGGGTTCAGCGCAAGGGCTTCTTCGGTGCGATCGATGTTCACGTCCTTCTTCCCTTTCTCCGGCTCTTTGAACATTTGCGCACCACCCGCCCCGCAGCAAAACCCTTTTTCACGCGAACGTTTCATCTCTGCCAGTTCCACATCCAATTTTTGGATCACTTCGCGCGGAGCTTCATACACATCATTACCACGGCCGAGATAACAGGGATCATGGAAGGTGATCTTTTTCCCTTTAAAATCTCCGCCCTGCACTTTCAATTTTCCCGAATCGATGAGCTGCTGGACGAGCTGCGTGTGGTGGATCACTTCATATTTACCTCCAAGAGCAGGGTATTCGTTTTTAATGGTATTGAAACAATGCGGGCATCCGGTCACGATCTTTTTCACCTGGTAATTGTTGAGCGTGGTGATGTTGTTCATAGCCTGCATCTGGAACAGGAATTCGTTGCCTGCGCGTTTGGCAGGCTCCCCGGTACAACTTTCTTCAGTTCCCAATACCGCGAACTTCACCCCAACATGATCCAATATCCGCACAATGGCCTTAGTGATCTTTTTGGCACGATCATCAAAACTACCCATGCATCCCACCCAAAAAAGTATTTCGGGCGAATCGCCTGTTGCCGTGTAATCGGCCATTGTTTTTATTTTAAGCTCTGTTGCCATTATTCTTCGAACACCTGGATGGTGGTTTGCTTCTTTACAAGATCCGTAAACTTCCCTGTAAACCTTGTTGCACGCACCATGTGATTATCGATCCAATGATAATTGCCTCCGCGTGGTTTCCCCATCAGCAATCCATGGTACCTGAATCCATTTTTTTTAAGCCAACGCTCAGTCACTTCACGATGCGCTTCAGTGCGGGAAGTAAAAAACGTAATGATATGCCCTTCATCGTACCACTTGTTCACCGTAGCCAAGGCATCGGGGTAAATGCCTGCATCCTCCATGCGCCAGGGCTCCTCGTTCGGAATATCATCACCTACCGTACCGTCAATATCCACGAGGAAATTTTTTATTTCTTCAGGAAGAACAGGTGATATCTTTTTCCCATTCTCCTCCGTTTCTATTAATCTGAATTCTGCCATAACTTAAATATTCCTTGATCCTAATTTTCGTTTGCCCAATTCAGCCGGTCGGCCGGGGAGAATTGCCAGGGCGCCCCGTTATTCTCAATATTCGTGAACATCAAATTCAATCCCTGGGGAGCTGCACTTTGCTCCATCACCAGGAATCTCCTGATGTCAATAATAATGGAAAGCGGGTCTATATTCACAGGACATTCCTGCACACAGGCATTACACGAAGTACAGGCCCACAATTCCTCGGCAGAAATATAATTCCCGAACAATGCTTTTCCATCATCCACAAATTTGCCTTTGTTATTATCAATATTCTTTCCCACCTCCTGCAAGCGATCGCGCGTATCCATCATGATCTTGCGCGGGGAGAGCAATTTACCCGTTTGATTTGCGGGGCAAGCGGATGTACACCTTCCGCACTCGGTACAGGTATAGGAATCCAGCAATTGCTTCCAGGTAAGATCGAACACATCCTTTGCGCCAAAGCGGTTTTGCACTTCAGGATTAACGGGAGGCGGAACAAAAGAAGGATCGAGCATGGCCTTCACCTCCACGGTAACGCTATTGAGGTTGGTGAATTTCCCTTTGGGATTAAGGTTCGAGTAAAAAACATTCGGGAAAGAAAGGATGATGTGAAAATGCTTGGAGATGATGAGGTAATTGAGAAAACCATAAATGCCGATGATGTGCAGCCACCAGCAGATGCGTTCAATTATGAGAAGCGTGCCCAGGTCGGAGCCCGTTAAAGAGGGCACCAGGAATTTACTTACCGGCAAGAAAGGTGCTGCATTACCCTGGCTGATCTTAAAGTCAAATGCCTGGTCGGCCGCATTCATCAGGAATAATGCGCTCATTAAAACAATTTCGGTGACCAGGATCAAATTCGCATCCGTCCTGGGCCATCCATCCAGTTCTTTCATCACCAGGCGTTTCACACGGACCACGTTTCTCCTGGTAAGAAATACGATACATCCGAGTGTGACCAGTGCGGCAAGTATCTCAAAGAAAGAGACCAGGAAATCATAAAGGCGAAATCCCTCGAAATTGAGAAAAGAAAGAAAACGATGCGTTCCGAAGGCCCCATCAATGAGCATTTCGATCACTTCAATGTTGATCAGCACAAATCCTACATACACGAAAAGGTGAAGCAGTGCAGGAAGCGGACGCTGGAACATTTTTTTTTGCCCCAGCGCGACCAGCGCCATTATTTTCCAGCGCTCACCTTTTTTATCGCTGCGGTCCACATCGCGCCCCAGCAAGATATTCCTGCGCACTTTACGCACATTGATGGTGAAAAGGGCAATGGCCCCGATGGAGATGAGGATGAAAACGATGCGGGAGATCAGCTCGGCACTCATAAGCGGTACGAATATACAAATGAAAGAGAAAAGGGGAATGCAGACTTATGAAAGGTTTTCAAAAAACCGCTGAGGGGCGCAGGGCCCGGTAACTATCGGGGTCGCAAGGAAAGGTAAAATAATTAAGAGTGGCAGAATTACTTTTTCTGAAGCATCTCGATCTGCTTCTTCAGCTCCTCGTTCTCTTTGTTGATGTTGTCGATCTGCTGCTTGAGGTCAGCGATCTCGGTCTTCGAAGCCTTCTTCTCATTCTTCCCGATCAAAGAGAAATGCACGTAACGTTTGGGATGCAGGCGCATATCGTCCAGCAGGCGCTTCAGGTTCACCGAAGAAGAGTCGAGACTGTTGTAAAGGCGTTTATCATTCACGAGCAAGCCCGCTGATCCTTCGCTGTTGTTGATCTTCGTCATGAGGATAGAGGTCTGCTTGAGCGTGAGGTTAAGATTGTCAATGGTGGCTTTGATATTCGCCCGCGCAAGACTATCGCTGATGTCTTTGAAATTTTTAAGCACCCCGGCCAGTTTATCCTTGTTATCGGAAAGCGTGGTGGTGATCTTGTTAAGGTTGGAAAGGATATTGGATATCTTCCCTCCTTCCGAATTCACGAGATCATCCAAACGATTGGCGGTCTTTGATAAAGTGGCCAGCGCTTTCTTTACACTCTCGAAACTCGAGTTCAAACTGGTGCGTGCATCCTTATTTAAAATATCCTGCACGATCACCATCACTGAGTCTATGGTCTGCAGCAATTTGTTCGCACGGTCCTTGATCGGGCCCACCACTGCAGTGAATTGTTCTCCCATTGAAGGAGCATTCTCACCGGGCAGCGTGTCGCCCTTTACTGCCAAAACCTTTGAATCACCGGGGATCAGCTGCAATGCTTTTGAGCCGAGCAAACCATCACTGATGATCCTCGCCACGCTGTTCTTCGGCACGTTCAGTTCATTTTCGGTCACTGCAAATCGCACCACGATGCGGCCGCTGTTATCGGGGTAAAGGTAAACCTCGCGTATCTGGCCTATCTTAAAACCATTCAGGAGAACAGGATTACTTTGCACCAGCCCGTCCGAATGATCGTATACAGCATAAAAATATCGCTCGGGATTGAACAGGTTGCGCCCTTTAAGCAGGTTGAAGCCCCAGATCATCGCGCCAATGGTGAGCGTGACCAATATTCCTGTTTTTACTTCGCTGGATATTTTTTTCAAGGCGATGGGTTTGGGGCAAGCCGGGGCTTACGGGGGACAAATTTACTCTTTTAAAAGTTTTACGGCTTCGTTGTACGAAATTCTTTTGCCATCCTTAAAGGCGATCACAAAAGCATCGGGATAACCGTTCTTTCGCACGTATGTTTGCAGCTTCGTGGCCTCATCAGGTTTTTTGCAATTACCCGAAGTGTACTTGTATTGTCCGCCCTGGTAATAGCAATTCACATCATATATCATACGTAATTCCTTCGCATCAGCGGCCAGTTTTTTATCGGAACTGAAGAACTGAACCCTGAATATGATCCCTTTTTCATTTTCGGGAATGGTATCGTCCGGTGACCTGTTAATGGGCTGCTTCATCCCGTTATCAATGACCTGTACCGAATCCTTTTTCACCGGATCATCTTTTTTCTCTACTGAATCCTTCGGTAATTGCACTTCAGGATCCTTTTTCGGGTGAACACGCTTTGGCGCATTATAGGCATTCATCTTTTCCACTTCATCATCGTACTTTACATTTCGTCCTTCCAGGTCGTCCTTATATTGACGGAACGCAGAGAAAATGCTGGCCGCCATGTTATCCTGGCCTTTATCATCTCCCAGATAATCGTGATCATCGGGGTTGGTTAGAAATCCTGTTTCGATGAGCACACTCGGCATCGCTGTTTTCCACAAAACGAGAAAGCCGGCCTGCTTCACCCCTTTATCAAGCCGACCAGCATGCTGCTTGAAGTTAGCCTGCACACGTGCCGCAAATTTCAAACTGTTATCCATCACCGCACCCTGTGCAATGTGGTCCATGATAAATCCCTCATCGGAGTTAGGGTCAAAACCATCGTACTTGGTCTTATAATCCTTTTCCATGGTGATCACTGAATTTTCCCTGCGCGCCACATCAAAATTGGCATTGGCTTTCGACAATCCCATCACATAGGTTTCCGACCCCTGCGCATCCTCGTTGCAGGTTTCCTTGTGCGTTTTTTTATTGATGGCGCAAGCCGAATTACAGTGTATGCAAATGAAAAGATCGGCCTTGTTGCGGTTAGCAATGGCCGCGCGCTCGTTGAGCTCCACGAACACATCCGTTTTGCGCGTATAGATCACCCGCACATCCGGGCAAAATTTTTCGATGTAAGCCCCAAGCTTGAGTGCGATGCCCAGGGCCACATCCTTTTCTTTGAATTCATCGCCATGGCAACCGGGATCCTTACCACCATGCCCCGCATCGATCACCACAGTGCGGATGCCGAAAGGCGGCTTCATTTTTGAAGTGAAGGAGGCCAAAAAAAGTATAAGAAGGAAAAGTGCGGTTACGTATTTCGCTTTGTGCAGCATGAAATATCGGGTCTCCCGTTGCGTTTACGAAAGTCCCAGCGTGATTTTATTTTTTTAGTTTTACAAACTGATCCGAGATCATACAAAATTAAAGCCATAAGGTGAGCAGTAAAAAGCTTAAGCAGGTAGTTTTCAGCATGGTTGTGTTAATTTCCCTTGGGGGTCTTAACGTAGCTGCCGCTGCCCGGGTTACAGGCTTTTTAACACTTTTTACATCTTTTAACGGGCCCGACTCCCAAAAAGTGAGTGTTTCTGACGATCTCAAATCCAAAGTGCAATACAGCGCGCGC
>DATDFI010000140.1:0-3574 GCA_036522695.1 Bacteroidia bacterium
ATCGAAGCGCAGGGGAATGAATTATTGGTAGGGGGTAATGGCAGCAATGGTTTTGCATTTTTAATGAAAGTGCGTTCCGGGGGGTCCCAACGCTGGGTCCGGAAAAGCAAACCCTTTACTTTGCAAAGAATGAATTTCCGGCAGTTGGGAGTGGATATAAAGGGAAGTTATTTTTTCAGTTGTGATGGAATGGATCCTAATGGTTATTATTATCTCGCTCTTACCCATGCCGATTCGGCTGGTGTGGTTGATTGGGCTCGTACTTACCAATTTTCAACCAGTTCTGCCTACTTATATAATGGTGGAGTTATCCAAACCTGGGATAAAGGCTACCTTCTTAATGCAATGCTGGCGGATACGATTTCTGGGCTTTTGAATGCTAAGGTCGACTCTCTCGGTTTTATACAGGATGCCCGCATATATCCAGGTCCTGTATATGACAGCTTAAACGCCCTTCGTTTCTCTAATTCCGCTGACCAGGGGTTTGTTTGTGCTTCCGATACGGGTGCAATGATTTATAAAATGGATGGATTCGGTTTTATGGGATGCTCGGGAACGCCTGTGGTATTGACCGTAGATACACCATCTTGTTTTGACTTTTCGGCCGGTAGTATTGCTTCGGCCGGTTCGGCTGTTGCGCAACCCCAGGTAATTAATGTCACCACATTGCAGGTTAATTCCATTAACACATGTACCGGAACAGGTATTAGGGATATCAAAAATTACACAGGGCTTCTCCTCTTCCCCAATCCCTCGGATGGGAATTTTTACGTGAAGGCGGAAGGTGTCAAAAGGGTGAGTGCATTCGATGTTGCAGGGAGGTGCGTTCCAATTCACCTGGAAGTGCAGCAAGAAAATTCTTTTGTGCATCTTGATGGTCCGCCCGGGATCTATTTCATCAAGGTAATAACCGATAAGGGAGCTTTCACAAAAAAGGTGATCATCAACTGATCAGCAATTTTCAAGCACCATTTCTCTAAGTGCATCTATCCAGGCCGATGAATCATTCAGGCTTTCTACAAGCTGTACTTTTTCTCCTCCGTGTTCCCGGAACAATTCATCATACTCGGTGCCTATTTCATGAATGGTCTCGAGGCAATCGGCCACAAAGGCAGGAGAGAAGCAGAGGACCTTTTTCACTCCTTTTCTTGCGAGTTCGGCCAGCACTTTATCAGAATACGGCTTGATCCATTTGTCATCAAGCCGGCTTTGGAACGAGGTAGTGCATTTGCCTTCCGGAAGGTTTAATTTTTTTACAAGCTGGCGCGTGGTCTCAAAGCAGGAAGCGCGGTAGCAATATTGATTTTTTGAAGAGATGCTGTTGCAGCAATCGCCCATCACGCATTCTCCCGCACCGTAATGCGCATCGCTTTTGCGGATGTGGCGCTCGGGCAAACCATGATAGCTGAAGAGGTAATGATCATAAGCAGCGAGGTCATATTTTTTCGCCACTTCAGCGATGGCGTTAATGAAAGCAGGGCGATCGTAAAACTTGTTGATGATCTTGACGGTTGGTGTTACTTCCCATTTGCGCAGGATATCCATTGCCTTTTCAACCGAAGAACCGGTGCTGGAGGAAGCGTATTGAGGATAGAGTGGAATGATGATGATCTTTTCCACGCGCTGCTTCCGTAGTTTTTCAAGCGCGCTTTCGATGGATGGATCCTGATAACGCATGCCCAGTTCCACTTCAAAATCACTGTCGAGCCGGTCGCGAAGTTTTTCTTTCACCTTATTTCCATGGATGAGCAGGGGAGAGCCTTCTTTGGTCCAGACCTGTTGGTAAAGCTTTGCCGACTTTGACGCGCGAAAAGGAACAATTATAAAATTCACGAGAAAGAACCTTCCGATGGGAGAAATATCAATTACCCGCGGATCGTTGAGGAATTGCGTAAGGTATTTACGCACATCACCCGTGGACGGGCTGCTTGGTGTGCCGAGGTTTACGAGGAGTACTCCGGTTTTCATTTTTTTAAGCGCAGAAGCCCTTTGCCCAGGCCCAGGACAGGCTGCGGAGGCGCAAAGAAAGTAAAAAGAAAAATGATGGCGATATTTTATTTACGTAAGTCTATGCCCCGCGGCCACGAGGCATTATGACTTGCCCGTCCTTCGGCATGCTCAGGACAGGCCCCCGGTAAAACACGAGGGCGGCATGACATTACAGCCCGCCCGAAGGGCTGTGGGCGCAAGAGGCATTCATAAAAAGTTAATAGTTAAAAGTTATTCGGACAGACACTAATGACCTTAATGATAACATTTAACCATTTACATATGGATCGAACGTTTTGCGGTCGCATCCAGGCATGCTTCTTTAATGGCTTCAGTGAATGTGGGATGGGCATGGCTCATGCGCGCGATGTCCTCAGCACTGGCGCGGAATTCCATTGCAACAACCGCCTCCGCGATCATATCGGCTGCACGCGGACCAATGATGTGCACGCCTAGAATTTCGTCTGTGCCTTCATCGGCCAATACTTTTACAAAACCATCGGTATCCATGGATGCGCGCGCTCGCCCGCTCGCTTTGAAAGGGAACATGCCCGTGCGGTATTTCTTTTGCTGTTCCTTGAGTTGCTCCTCCGTAAAACCCACGCTCGCCACCTCGGGCCAGGTGTACACCACACCCGGAATGAGATTGTAATTGATGTGCGGTTTTTGCCCGGCCATCACCTCGGCAACAAACACACCTTCTTCCTCGGCCTTGTGCGCGAGCATGGCGCCTTTCACCACATCGCCTATTGCATAGATCCCGGGAACGTTAGTCTGTAAATGATCATCCGTTTCAATGCGGCCGCGATTGTCCGTTTTCACACCGGCTTTATCGAGGCCTAAATTTTCCGTGTAAGGTTTTCGCCCCACAGCCACTAAGCAATAATCACCTTTGAATTCCACTTTTTCTCCCTTTTCATTATCGGCCGCAACGCTCACTTCATTTCCTTTGGCGCTCACGCCTGTTACCTTATGCTTGAGGAAAAATTCGAATCCCTCTTTTTTTAAAACTTTTTGCAATTCTTTTCCTAGCGCGCGGTCCACGGTTCCTACAATAGCATCGGTGAATTCAACCACCGAAATTTTTGCTCCCAGGCGCGCATACACCGAGCCGAGCTCCAACCCTATCACGCCACCGCCAATGATCACCATGTGTTGAGGGACCTCACCGAGGTTGAGCGCTTCGGTAGAAGTGATCACGCGTTTTTTATCGATGGTGATGCCCGGAAGGGTGGAAGGTTTGGAACCGGTAGCGATGATGGTTTTTGCTGTCTCTATTTGCGTTTTCTTCCCGTCAGCAGACGCAATGTTGATGGTATTCTTGTTTTCGAAGGTGCCGTGGCCGGTGAAAACGGTGATCTTGTTTTTTTTCATGAGGTAATTGATCCCCTCAACAGTTTGTTTCACTACATCGTTCTTGCGCTTCACCATTTGCGAAAGGTTCACTTTCACCTCTTTTACCTCTATGCCGTGTGTTTTGAAATTGTGAATGCTGTTGTGATAATGCTCCGATGAATCGAGCAGGGCTTTGGATGGGATGCAACCCACGTTAAGGCAGGTGCCGCCCAGGGTATTGTATCGCTCT
>DATDFI010000141.1:0-3231 GCA_036522695.1 Bacteroidia bacterium
GGTTGTCCCGACTGGCCCAAATGTTTCGGGCACGTTATTCCGCCAACGGATTCCGTTTCACTTCCCCCGGATTATAAAAAACAATACCTGGAAAAACGCCAGCGCAAGAATGAGCGACTGGCAAAAGTGCTGCGGTTTTTCGGTGCGGATGATTTGGCGGATAAGATCCTGAATGACCCGGGAGTGAATAAGGAATTATCCTTCAATGCCGGAAAGGCCTGGATAGAATATGTGAACCGTTTGCTGGGAGTGGCATTGGGCATTTCGCAATTCATACTGGTGATACTGGCCTGGCGGCACAGGAAAAAAAGCGTTACCATTTTCTGGTTTTCCATGATGGCCTTATTGCTCACCATTTTTGAAGGCTGGCTGGGATCGCTCGTGGTTTCCACTAATCTTTTACCCGGGACCATTACCGTGCACATGTTCCTCGCGCTCGGGATCATGGCGTTAATGACAGGAATTATCGTACGTATTCGTGCGGAAGAGCATGAGCTCGAAAGCGGGCGGCTTCCGCTGCTCAAAAATATTTTACGGTTCTCCATTTTCCTGTCGCTGCTCCAGGTGTGGATGGGCACGCGTGTGCGTGAGCAGGTGGATGAGATCGCTACGCGTATTGATGACCGGGAATCATGGATAGGCCAGCTTGGCTATTGGTTCGATGTGCACCGGGTGATCGCGATCGCGGTGCTGCTGGTGAACGCCTATCTTTTTTATTACATGAAAAATTCCCCTGCGGGACTAAAAAGGTTTTCGAATTTTTTGGTGCTGGTGATCGTGCTGGAACTGGTGGCCGGTGCAAGTCTCAGTTTTTTCTCGGTGCCTGCCATTATACAGCCGCTTCACCTCATGCTCGCGGTGTTCATGTTCGGTTTGCAGGTGAGTTTGCTGCTGCGGTTAAAGCGGGTGAAAGCAGGCAGTAAATAGTTGGTGGTACTTTGTGTTACCAATTGCAATGAGTTTAGTCGAAGGGCCTGCTTACCACAAGCTCCCGCTTAAAACCACCGGCTACCTGATAAGTTTAATGTGTACCTTCTCTCCATTCCACTGGTCGAGTTCCAGTAATTCCTTTTTGATCTTCGCCTGCCACTCGGTGAGTTTCACTTTGTTTTTCCCGTAATTGGTTTCATTGCGGAATTTAGCCTGCTCGTAATTGCGGTCCTTTATCGTGGTGCGGTAGTAGGATGACACCGTTACGTTAGCCGCGTTGTAAGGAATTTTGCCGGTGTACAAAAGCTTGCGCATCCTGCGGGTGTGGATCTCGGCAATGTCGAAATAAGCCTGTTCGTTGGCGAGCAACTCCTTGCTTTTTACATTCGGATTCAGCCATGAATTTTTTCGCACCAGCACATTGCGCAGCGTCATTAAAAGAGAATCTCCTTTTATCTGGTACTGGAAATCGAGCAGCACGAATGATTTTACAGGCAGGGTATCCTTCTCATTGAACTTTCCCTTGTAATCATCCCAGTTGAGTTTTATTTTTTTATCCCAATGCGCAAGATCGGTCTCGTTCATCTGGAACGAAAAGCAAAACAGGGCAATGAGGAGCGTTAGTGTTCCGGATATTTTTTTCATCATTTGGTGATCTTGACCTTTACTACTGTGCCGCTGAATTTTTCCAGTTCGGTGAGGCGATCCTCTATCTTTTTATTCCACAGTTCCTGCTTATCCGCCACGCGGGAGTGATCGGTCTCGCGGTCGTATTTGGCCTGTTCTGCCTCCAGCTCTGAAAAAGCGGACTTGTAAAGATCATTCAAAGTGCTTTGCGCATTCTGTAAACTTGTTTTGGTGGCGGAAAGTTTTTTGCGGAGCAAACGCGCATATACCTCGGCCAGATCAAAATGACCCTGCTCATGCTTTAACAATTCATCGCTCAACTTTCCTTTTCTTACCGCTGATTTATTTTTATCGAAGGAGCATTCTACGTGCACGGTGATGGAATCGGTTTTCCCGTTATTCTCCGGTGTGAGTGTGAGCATGTAAGCGGTGTAGGCATCCATGCCGGTGCCAAATTCCTGTTTTTTACTTTTGAAATCGGCCCAGGTGAGCTTGCGGTCGCTTTTCCAGGGAATGAGTTCATCGGTGCCGGTGATGAAGGCCGATGCGAGAAGCCACAGGAATATGGAAGTGTATAATCTCATTTTGATGCTGCGTTGTGCAGGCCAGCTCACAAAATTTTTGCCAGTTTTTAATTTCCCCCCGTTTTTTTCTTCTCACCCTCTTTACCGTCTTTTGACTTTTGGTTTCCCTTTGATTTGCTTTCAGGGACCGGCACATCATTTCTCCAGCGGAAAGTTTCGATCATGTGGTAAATATCCTTCTGTAAAAAATCATAAACTGGCGCAATGGAATCGCTGTTGGGCCGCGCGAAAAAATACAGCGCGCCACGAATAAAATGATGCAAAGTATCCGTCAAATAAAATTGCAGTGATGAAGCCGCGTTGCCTGAAAACTCATAAATGAGCCCGTACACCTTTGCCGAGTCGTTCATCACCGGGCTCTCCTTCATGCCGCTCGCTTTCACCTGGTGCTGTATGGCCAGCGCGCGGCTTTGCTGCAGGTATTCATCAAGATTTTTGTTCACGGGTTTGTAACTGAGATGCAGCTTGGCTTTGAACTTTTCATAATTCACATTTATCCAGCAGGGCTCGGCTATGGAGTTGGTGTCATGCTCGATCACTGCATAATCCGGCATCTCGAATGAGAACGGGCATTCATTATTATATGTGGCATAATGTTTCTCGGGCAGATCGATACGGAAATAGCCTTTGGGCCTGGGCACACCGTTGGGATCGCTGCCGCAGGAGAAGAGGAATAATGGAACAAGGTATAGGGTGTAAAGGACAGTGCGTTTCAAGTATGGAAATAGTTTTATCATTTGAATTTCGATGGATCAGTTTTTAATTCTTTTTATTTTTTGCCCCTGCCCACTGCAACTATTTTTCACGTGTGTTGTTTTAGTATCGATGAACCGGGAAAATTACTGCGTGACAAACCCGGTCTGTAAACCCGGGACCGTAAACTATTTTTCTTCCCCCGGCAAAGTCACCTTCACACGCTTTATCCTGCGGTTATCGGCACTCTCCACCGAAAAAACATATTCGTGAAACCTCACTTCTTCGTTCTTCTTCGGGATCTTCCCCGTGAACTCGAGAATGAAACCGGCCAGGGTATCCGCATCGCCCTTCGCCACCTCGAACTCATCATTGTCGATATCGAGTATGCGGCACA
>DATDFI010000142.1:0-3216 GCA_036522695.1 Bacteroidia bacterium
AAGGCCCCGGCCTTGTGAAGAGGATCAATAAGGCGATATTAAAATCCCAGCGAATTACGAATTAGGCTACGCCTACGAATTTACGAAATACGAATCCGTTGTTAGAAGACTTGGAGTTAAGAATTCGTATTTCGTAGATTCGTAAATCGTTCGTAATTCAATGGAATGGAAACTATGGAACAACAACTAAAACTCACCGAATGCCCGCGCGATGCCATGCAAGGCATCCATGATTTTATTCCCACTGAAAAAAAAGTGGCGTACATCAACGCTATTTTGAAATGTGGGTTCGATACGGTTGATTTCGGAAGCTTCGTTTCACCCAAAGCTATCCCGCAAATGCGCGACACGGCTGAAGTGCTCGAACAACTGGATCTCAGCCTTGGTAACTCGCATTTGCTGGCAATAGTAGCCAACGCGCGAGGTGCGCAGGATGCGTGCGTCTTTGACGAAATAAAATATCTCGGCTTTCCCTTCTCCATTTCTGAAACATTCCAGCAGCGCAATGCAAATTCTTCTATCGAAGAATCGGTGACGCGTGTGGAGGAGATACAAAAGCTGTGTGTGAAAAATAAAAAGGAAGCGCTCGTGTATATTTCAATGGCTTTCGGGAACCCTTATGGTGATGAATGGAACGTGGAGATGGTGGAAAAATGGGTAAGGCGCCTGGCCGGGCTCGGAATAAGAACATTCGCCCTGGCCGATACCATCGGTGTTTCCAACCCTGAGAATATCGCTTACCTCTTTTCAAACCTTATTCCCGAATTTTCCTCGCTTGAGATCGGTGCGCACCTGCATACCACTCCCGGTAAATGGGAAGAGAAAGTTAAAGCCGCTTACGACAACGGTTGCCGCAGGTTTGATTCGGCAATTAAAGGTTACGGAGGTTGCCCCATGGCCAGCGACAAACTCACCGGCAACATGCCCACCGAAAATCTTTTAAGCTGGCTCGAAAAAAATAAAGTGAACACCGGCATCGATAAAAAGAATTTTGCAGAGGCCATGGAAGCAGCCGGGCAGGTTTTTCCCTCCTGAAAATTTTATCTGTACGAACAACTGTTTCCGCAATTCCTGGCCCCGATGCTGTGCATTGGAACCTGTGACTGCCACACGATGGCGGGACCCAACAAAAAAGGAGCTTGAATGATCAAGCTCCTTCTTTCAAAAAGAATTTTTTCAATTTATTCCTTCACGATGCGCTGAACGTATTTGCCGTCATGGGTAATGACCTGCAGGAAATACATGCCCTTTGCAAAGGATGAGACGTCAACCTGCTTAGTCACGCTGGTTGCGTTGCCTTCATTCTCATTGAAAACAATATTCCCGAGCAGGTCGGTGATCAGCAGTTGAGTTTCATTCTCGTTTTTGTTGCTGAACGAAACGAGAAGCTGATCGGTAGCGGGAACGGGAGAAACGGAAACTTCGGTGATGGAATTACTTTCGCTGATGCCTACTGAAAAATTCACGGTCACGTTCTGGCAGGATGTGCAGCCCGAGTTGTCGGTCACACAAACAGTATAGCTGCCGGGGCAAAGACCGGTTGCCGTGGCGGTGGTTTGCCCGTTATTCCAGGAGTAGGTGAACGGGGCGTTACCCGTAGCATTTGCAGTGGCAGTTCCATTACAACAGTTCTGGCAGGAGGCATTTGACGAGCTCGTGCTCACCGTGGGACCTCCGAAACTGCTGATTGTCCACGTGGAGGTGGCGGTACAGCCGTTAGCATCGGTAACCATAAACGTGTAAGTGCCCGGACAAATCCCGGTACATGTTTGCTGGTTGCAGTTGGTAGGCATCCAGGAGAAAGTATAGGAAGGTGTCCCTCCCGTCTCAGTGCCGATCAGCATTCCATTGCAATTGGTACAGTTATTAGAATTTTGTCCGGTGGCAGCTGCCTGCAATTGGCTGGGTTGGGTGATGGTTACGGTTGCCTGGCCCAGGCATGCCGAGGCATTCAGCACGTACACACTATAAGTGCCAGCGCACAGTCCGCTTACACTTTGCGTAGTTTGCCCACCGGGAAGCCAGCTGTATTGATACGGACCGTTTCCCGATCCGAAGGCCATCGCAGTCCCGTTACATTGTCCGAAGCAGGTTACGTTGGTTTGTTGGGTCTGCACAGGGCATTGCGCGCTGAGCAGTACAGCAGTGAAAAGCGAAAAGAGGGTGAAGTAGAGTTTTTTCATGTGGTGTGGGTTTGGTGCGTTAGGGTATTTGATGGAGAAGACGCGCGGGCAAAGGAATTAGTTGCACCCCAAAAAGCAAAAATGCCCGCTGGGAGCAGGCATTTTGTACGGGCATTAGGATACTTTATTCGATAATGATCTTTTTATTTTGAACGGCATTGTTTTCGGTTATACGCAGGAAATACATTCCTTTCGGAAGGTCGGAAACAGAAAGGCTGATCAGCGTTTGATCCGCTACATCGGAGGAAGAGCGGGAAAGCACTTCACGACCCTGCAGATCGATGATCGAAAGTGCAGAACATTTTACATCTTTCAGATCAATGATGAGCCTGTCGTGGGCGGGTACGGGATACACGCTGATATTTTGAGAAAGTTTGATTGTTTGCGGGATACCGGTGGTTGCCGTATAAAATACATTCACCATAGCCTGGTCGAGGAACTCCTGCGTGAAATTGGCATCTCCATGCCATTCGAGCTGGACTTCAATTCCGTTGATGGTTGCACCCGTTGGAATAGTGAAGTTGAAATCAGAATAACCCTGCTCTATGAGCGTGCTGGGGTTGGCGATCTTGAGGCGGAAATTGGTATTTGATAATTCGGTATCCGTCCATGGATGGCCCCAGGTATCGGTGGGTGAACCTGCGATGGAAGTTTGGTCGGTAGTGCCAAAGGGACCCAGTAATTGCGATGAAGTGTAATTGGTGCCTCCATTCCAGGAAAGATAAATGAAAGGGCAGCGACATCCGGATTGGTGCGCAACAGTGGCCCATTGATCATCGCTCGCAAACGCGAGATTGGCATTGGTGAAGCCATTGGGTGCGGCAGTGGAAGTGGGCGGCATAAAGCCCGTTGACTGCGCGAAGGAGAAGAGTGAAACCGAGAATGAAAGCGAAAGGGTGTAAATTTTTTTCATGTGTGGTGGGTTTTGGTTGGGCTAATTTATTAAAAAGTACCAAGTACCAGGAGGGAAGCTAAATGATGTTACCGGCTCGGAAAAGAAAGCAGTGGGACAAGATAAGGTCAAGGGTGGCTG
>DATDFI010000143.1:0-5494 GCA_036522695.1 Bacteroidia bacterium
GTACCACGAACGGTTTTGATGGTGGCGCGCAGGCCCTGGTCCTTGATATGTTTCCAAACCTGGTTGGAATAAGAAATGAGTTTGTTCTCCGATTCTTCATCCTTCTGCGAAAGCACCGATACTACACGAATATCCGCACCGAACAGTTTCGCAAGCTCGATGGCCTTGTCGATCTTTTCGCGGGTCTCCTTGGTGAGATCGAGCGGAACGAGAATGTTTTTGCAACCATTGCGATGAACTTTACCGCGAATGGTAATGACCGGGTGACGCGATTCACGCACCATGCGGAAAGCATTCTGGCCGATCACACTGCGCAAATTGATCTTTGATGTCAGGCCGATAATAATGAAGAGCGGGTTAAGAACGTCAGCCACTTTGTTGATCTCCTCGTACACATTCCCTTTGCGGATCATGGTCTCCACGGGCATCCCTGATCTTTTATTGGCCTCCTTTGCCAGGTCGTTCAGCCTCTTTTCAATGTCCTTATGACTGCCTTCATCCACACTCATTAAAACGATTTTGGAGTTGGTGAGCTTGGCGAGGTTATAAGATTGTGATAAAGCAATGAGGGTTTGATCAGTGGAATCAATCGGAACTAAGATGCTATTGGAGGTCATATTCAGTAAGGTTTTTTCAATTGAACCGCAAAAGTAAGATATGTTGATAAAATAACCATTCTTTTGCTGAATTTTAGTATTACGATGCTGGTAATAAGCTATTTACAGATAAATTTAAAGGCACTTTTCCTCGTCTCGGAATATTTTACGATATTCGCGTCCCCGAAAAATTCGGGGTGTAAAAATCAATCCATAAAACTGATAAAATGCCTGTAAAGATCAGATTGCAGAGACACGGGAAAAAAGGCCAGGCCTTCTTTCACATTGTCGTTGCGGACGGTCGTGCACCGCGAGATGGAAAATTCATCGAAAAAATAGGCACGTATGATCCCAAGACCAACCCGGCTACCATCAACATCGAGTTTGATAAGGCCATCGACTGGTTACAGAAGGGAGCACAAACCACCGACACCACGAAAGCCATTCTTTCGTACAAAGGTGTGATGTACAAGAACCACCTCCTGAAAGGTGTAGCCAAAGGCGCACTTAAAAAAGAGGATGCTGAAGCAAAATTCGAAAAATGGCTGAACGAAAAGAACAGCAAGATCGAAGGCAAGAAGAACACACTTGCAACTGCTAAAAGCGATCATTACAAAAAGCGTATGGAAGCTGAAGAAGCAACCAAGAAGAGCAAGGCTGAAAAGATCGCTGCCAAACAGGCTGCGGCTGCCGAAGCTAAAACGCAGGCCCCTGCTACCGAAACACCGGCTGCAGAGGAACAACCGAAGACAGAATAATTTTTTGGTTTAACCATTTGTTAAGAAGAAGGTGCATGAAAGTGCACCTTTCTCTTTTGATCAAAGAACACATTTCTCATTTTAAGGATCAAAAGCTTGAACAAAAACCAACTCTTCCACCTCGGCTACATCCAGCGCACACAGGGCTTCAAAGGCCATGTAGTGGTGGTTTTTGACGTGGATGATCCCACACGGTACAGGAATATTGAAACCATCTTTGTGGAAGAAGGACCCGGAAATTTTGCAGAGCGCCAGGTTATCGCCTATGAGCTTAACCGCAACAATACCTGCACACTCTTACTCGAGCATATCGACTCCTTCGAAAAAGCCCAGCCCCTGCTTAAAAAAAATGTTTTCCTGCCGCTCCATCTTCTTCCCCAACTGGATGACCGCTCCTTTTATTTCCACGAGATAACAGGATTTAAGGTGGTGGACAAAGAACACGGGGAAATAGGAATTGCAGAAGCCGTGATCTCCACCACTGCACAGGATATTTTACAGGTAAAAAAAGGACGCGTGGAGATTCTCATCCCGCTCAAAAAGGAATTCATCGTTTCCGTTGATCGCGAAAAAAAGATCCTGCACATCGATCCCCCTGCCGGGCTGGTGGATATGTACCTCGGGAAGCAGGATGAAGAGGAGTAATTCCCCGTTGTTGGTTATGAGCAAGGGCTTGTGTACTGCAACTACGAATAATGCCGTAGGCATCCCTTCGGGACAAACAACCGGCAACCAACAGCAACCAACTGCCCTATTTGCTTTTCACCTTCCCCTTCACTACCTTTATTTAGATGTACAAATAACGTAATGCATTCTGCAATGCGTTTATGCCGAATCAAACCTTCTTCTTCAAACAGTTTACCATCCGCCAGGAAAAGTGCGCCATGAAGGTGGGCACTGATGCCGTGCTGTTGGGTGCGTGGGTGGATCCTAAAAATGCGAAACGCATTCTCGATATTGGGGCAGGAACGGGCATCATTGCCTTAATGCTCGCACAAAAATCGAATGCGCATATCGATGCCATCGATCTTGACGAGAATTCCTGCATACAGGCCCGCGAGAACGTTGACAATTGCCCCTGGAAGGAGCGCATCGATGTTGTTCACACTTCGCTGCAGCATTTTAGCGAAGACCTCCGGCATCGTTACGACCTGGTAGTGACCAACCCGCCCTACTTTGAACATTCCACCAAAGCATCGGAAGAAAAACGCACCGTGGCCCGTCACACCGACCTTCTCAGTTTCCGCGACCTGCTGGAATGCGTTTTAAAGCTGCTCGAACCCAAAGGGAAATTCTGCATGATCGCTCCTTTCAAGGAAGGAGAACATTTCCGGGAAATGGCCGAGCAGAAAAAACTTTACCTCACCAAACTCATGCGTGTGCGCACCCGGGCCGATAAAACCCAGGACAAACGCCTGATGATGCAATTTGAATTCGACCGAAAATCCTTTTCAGAAAGCTCCATTGTGATCGAAAAGGACGAACGCCATGCCTACACCGAAGAATACAAGGAACTCACCCGCGATTACTACCTCGCCTTCTGAATTCCCACTTCGCCATTTTGTTAAAATTTCTTAAAAGAAAGCGTGCGCTCAATAGCGGAATCATTTTTGTGGCTCAAAGCGAAGTCCCCCCACGTTGCGCACGATGAAAAGAGCCCTCCTCCTTGCTTTTCATTTTCTTATTCTTATTTGCTGCATGCCGGAACTGCATGCCCAGGAAAGACCTTTCATACCCGATTCCCTGCGCACCATCCTCCGTAACGACAGCCTTCACATCACCCGCCCCGCTTCACTTGCACCCTGGATAGGTGAAGAGATCGATCAACCGGAAAAAGTGGAATATGGACTTTTCCGGTGGCTGGATGATGCCTCCTTCATGTCGGCAAAAATTTTTCACACTTCCGATACCTCGCTTGTCATCGTCATTTACCTCTGGGACGGCACTACACAGGTCAAACACATCAGTCCCTATCGCTTCTGGCAAATGCAGTCACACGTGTGCGACATCTATTATTCGAAACATCCCCTGGAGGACACACTGAGTAAATATTCCATGGCCACAGGTGAGGTGTACACGATGAGATATACTGCCCAGGATGAATACGGCTACAGCTATGATAGCCCGGCCATCCAGTTCTGGACTCCCGGCCTGGCAGATGAAGTAGTTGCTTCCTATTATACCGATTTCCTTTACATGCATGCACAGGTGGGCGACCGTTTCGCAGTTTGCTACCGTAAGGATAAACCCTCCGATTTTGAACTTTACACCAATGAGCCCCTGCTCGATCCCGATGACCCGGTTGATACCACCGTGGCCACCATCACCGCACTCAACCTTCCAGGCCTGCTCGATAATGAAGAGACCGTTGAATTCAAATACGGTCCGTTCCAGATCTACAAAAAGAACACGATCACACGCACACAGGATCTTGCAGGCTTTTATAAAAATGGCATCGCACAGGATCGCCCGGATCTCATCAAGGGAAGAAAATTTTATGTGGTATATTCAAAGGTCGACCCATCGAAATGCGTGCTGCTTCCTGATCATCCTGCCGATTCGGGAAAATATTTTTATCACCCGCAAAAGAATATGGTTTCCACCGGGCTTTTACCGCTCTTCAAACTCCGTCTCGATTATACCCGCGTCCTGAACAAGGACCTGGCGGCAGGAGTGAGCACCACGGTATGGTATCCCAACAATCACTTGCTCGGATCGCTTGCCCAGGGGCTGATAGATACCCTGGCGCGTGGCTACGACCAGGATTATTATTACAAATTTTCGCGCTTCATCACCACTTCTCCTTTTATCGAATATTATCCCACACACAATGCGCCCTACACTTTTTGTTTACGCTTTTGGGCCACCTATGCCGAAGCCGATGGCATGCACGTGAATTATGCGAACCGCGAAGACGCGGCAAAATTGGGCGATGGGATCTTCGACTGGCTGGATCGCGACAGTTTGCACAGCGCTTATTTCTCCACAGCTTCGTTCAACACCTGGGGCTTTGGTACGGCTGCATATTTTAAAATGTTCCTCGACAGTAAATACCGCTGGCAGTTCTATTGGTCGCTCGGGTATCGTTACCTGCATTTACCGAAAGAGATCAGGCAACCACGCACCATTGAAGATACGCGTTACTATTTTTACGACTTCCCGGTGTGGACCGATGCCCTGCATTTCCCATTCGTTAGCGAGTGGGGCTTTTCCTTCAAGTTTTGATCTTTTTTGGAGCGAACCGTTTTCCCTTTGTTGTAGCCGCCATTCCCGCTTTCTCCGCCTTAGGCGGCTCTATCGGGGCTAAGCTCAAAAGTTCGCGCCCTATTGCACCTGGCCTTTGTAATATTATGGTCAAATAGCGAATGTCTTATAATTGGATTTATGTTAAATCATGCTTGCTGAAAAATTTCATTGATTGAATTGGCGTGGTGCGGCTTTGCCATGAACCAACATGATTTCTTTTCGGTCTTTTTTGTCCCGGGCGCAAGGCTTCACTTTTACGAAGGGATGCCTTTGGCTCCCGTCCCAAAAGACGCCCCTCGTGAGTATCCCTCAAACGTGAGCCTTATGTTAACACAAATGATCATTGAACTCCATTAGCCCATCTTTTAAGTGGCTCAGTGCGTTGAAGTCCACGGGCGGTGTGAACCGCAAGTTTTGCCAGCCTTGAGGGGAAGGCTTGTGCGATAAGCAAAAGCTTGCGGTTGGCGGCCGTGGCGCCCTTTTTTGGTTACTTTTTTGGGCGTTCAAAAAAGTAACAAAGAAAATTCATCGAAGTATCGGGCGGTTGATGGCGAAGCCGGCCACATTGGTTCAATTAAATAAGATCTCCGGGGAAAGTATTATTTAACATAAATCCAACTATAAGACACAAAAAAGGCCCCTCGCATTCACGAGAGGCCTTTTTCAAAATTTCCGCAAGGGCGGACCAGCCTGCGACTGGCAAAAACAAAAAAACTATTCCGCCAAAACCACCATTTTATTCTTCAGCACTTCCACTACTCCGCCTTTGATGTCGAACTTCTGTTCGTTCTTCGAATCATCGGTAACTTTCACAGTTCCCTTTTTAAGGCTGGCGATAAGCGGTGCGTGGTTGTTCAACACCCCGAATTTCCCATCGGCACCGGGCAGCGTTAC
>DATDFI010000144.1:0-4627 GCA_036522695.1 Bacteroidia bacterium
ATCCGCATCGGTGGTGCGATCGGAACTTATTGAACCGGAATTTATCGCGATCGAATTTGCAGCAAGGTGCAGGTCGGGATTATTGCCGCTTACGTTCACAAAATTGAAAGCCAGTGCACTGTCTATATTCGCCTCGGTATAAGGTGGGGCGGTGTTTTGGTTATTGATGGGTGTTTCGTCCATGATATTATTCTGCAGCAAAAGATTGGTGGTGAGATTGCCGGTGATCTCGATGGAATATTGCTCTACAGTATATTGCGTGCCGCCTGGTGACCAAATGGTGTTATTGATCACTTTGGCGTTGGGACAAAGCACCACGCCTATCCCACAGCGGCTGTTGCTATGGCCCCGGATGAAATTATTGCGAACGATCCCGCCTGTATTGGAAAGATTAGGATTATCGGCCCAGTTGCCTAAAAAAATCCCCTCATCGCAATCGATAATAAAATTGCGCTCGATCACCTGGTCGGAACCGCCTTTGAAAAATAAAATGGCAGGACCAGCGGGATTGGTTGCCTGGGGCCCCGAGCGAATGTTGCGAATGATATTGTCGCGGATGACCCAATTGTGTGCATTGTGCAGGTCGATCCCATTTGTGTAATCATTGGCTCCCGGCAGCGAAGTGGTGTATTCGATGGTACAGCACTCGATGGTCCCGTAGTTCCCGGTTTGATTCGGACTGCCGGAATAACTCATTTTTATGAGCTGCTCTCCTCCGTCAATGATGTGCACGTTATGAATAAGTACGCTGTCGATGTTATTGGGCTGGTACCAGAAATTGATGTCGATGGGATGTGTATCGATATCGCGAATGGTGAGATCCGCAATGGTACAATGGGAGTTGAGAATGGAAATGCCGTGGTAGTTCCCGTTGAGCGAAAGCATTCCCGTGCCCTGGATCACCACATCGGCCGAATTCCCGGTAACAGAACGGATGGTGATGTCGCGTTTGATGACATTGATATATGTTGTTCCTACATTATAAGTGCCGCTGGCGAGGTAAATGGTTTTAGGTCCGGCAGCATTATTGATCTCGGCTTGCAATTGTGAAACGGAGTTTACGGTGACCACCGCCTCGTTGTTGCCGGGTGGAGCGAGGGGGGTACATCCGCAGCCCTGCGCGTGCAGTTCCTGCGCCACCGCGCAAATAATGAGAAAGATCAAATAGATCAGTACGATCACAGCATTGCGTTTCATTTTCCTTTTTGTTTTTTGATAACGCAAAGGAAGTGCGGGTGCACTCGCTGTACAATTCAATTTTTCCGGATTTGTAAAAAGCTACGCCAACGGATTACGTCCTTCGGCTTCGCCATGCTACGCTAAGGTGACATTCGAATTACGAATGGCGGCTGAAGTGGAACAGGGATCTTCGACATATGATGAAGACCGGGCAATGTCTTATCTTTGGTACAAGCCAAAACCTTCACTCGTGAAAAAATTTTCTCTTTTTTGCTTTGCTGCGTTTGCTGCGATAAGCCTGAATGCGCAAACCATCGAGAACTCCTGGATACGGTAAATAAAATCCCATTACGCAAATAAGAATGAAAAAACACCTTCTCTTTCTTCCCTGCCTCCTGCTTCTGATCGCCTGCTCGGGATCAAAATACAAGGCCGGTGACATTTACTCTGTTGATACGGGCGAAGAAAAATTCAGGGTGGTAAAAGTGCTGGTGGTTGAACCTCCGTACATACATGTGCGCATGTACCAGGACCGCTTCGATAAACGGCCCGGAAAGATCGACACTAAAGAATTAACTATTGGAGATCAAGCCAGCGAAGGAGGTCCCGGTGTTGGTTCCATTCCCCTCCCACTCGACAATTTTAAAGAATGGGAACCTGAATTGATCACGAATGAAAAAGTAACGGATGAAGAACTGCAGGGATATAAAGTTTGGAAAGAGAATAGTAAGTAGTTGTTCTTGTTGTCCCGAGCCAAAGGCTTCACTTCGTGAAAGGGATGCCTTCGGCATTGGTTGTTGTTTCCCGTTCCATCAGCCATTTCACATGGGCCTTCCCGACCCGCGGGGGAACTGCACATCGGGCGGCAAACGCAATTGAAAACGCTCTCCATTCTTAAAAACAATATCTGTTTCTACAGTCCCTCTTTTGCTTTTGCCCGGGTATGTATTCGCGATCTCGCTTAATGGAATGCAGAAATATCCCGGCTGCCAGAATGGTTTCAACGACCCTACGCCCTTTTGCATGTCGAAAATATTTTGAAGGAACCAACACACCAAATACACATTTTGTGTGGTTATGACCACCCGTGCCTGGAAAAATAATCTGCCTGACCTGCACGGTACCATTTTAAGATCGCGCACCATCTTTTCCCCGGTTGCATAAGGGATATCAAATTCTGTCGGGCTTTTGAAAGAGGAATAAAGTCCCTGCCCGGCAAAACTTCGCACATCAATGAGGATGCGAAACATGATGACCACGAAAAAAAGAAGGAGGGGTATGGCAAAACATGCACCCACCAGGTTAGCCACATTGAACCAGTAATGCTCACCAAATTCCCAGTGCTTTTTGTAATTCTCAATGGTGGCAAAGATCACTCCCGCAATAGAAAGTAAGGCCCCGATGATAAGGCTCCATTTCAAAAATTTGGGTGAAACGTATCGCTGGAGCAGGAAGCGAAGTATCCCGGTAAAACCATTTTGCATATCAATCGATTATGATTCCTAAAATTTTTTCCGTTTCTTCTGTGAGTGTAGCCCTGCACAGCGACCGATCGATCTTCCGGGCTATCACCTAGAAAATACTTTCCAACCGGGTCACGATGCGTTTCCTGTCGAGCCCGCAATTAAGGCTGAATGTTTTTCCTTCATAACCAAAGCCGGATGTTCCATATTCATTGAACTTTTCGAAGTGATCGCGATCGATAACGTACTCCAGCTTCTTGTTGATATCGGCAAGTAACTCTTTCACCTCAATAATATTTCCCGGGGGATAAATAATTCCGTACGTAATCCTTTACTCCTTCTTCGAGTGAAAAGAAAGGTTTGGTGTACCCGATGGAGATGAGCTTTTTCATGTTGGCTTCGGTAAAATACTGGTACTTGTCACGAATATCGGCCGGGGTGTCAATGAATTCTATCTTCGGCTCTTTATTTAACGCGCGGAAAGTGCTTTTCGCCAGGTCGAGGAAGGTGCGGGCCTTGCCGGAACCGAGATTGTAAAGTCCGCTGTTCTTACGATGATACATGAGAAAGATGCAAACATCAACCACATCCTTCACGTAAACGAAATCACGGAGCTGCTCCCCGTCTTTAAATTGCGGGTTATGCGAGCGGAACAAACGCACCGTACCTCTTTCCCTGATCTGCCTGAAAGCATGGAAGATCACAGAAGCCATTCTCGCCTTGTGAAATTCGTTAGGTCCATAAACATTGAAGAATTTCAACCCGGTCCAAAACGGGGGCTGCTCTTTTTGAGCCAGGGCCCATTTATCTAGGTCGTTCTTTGATTCTCCGTAAGGGTTGAGCGGCTTCAATTTTTCCACCACGTGATGATCATCGTTGTAACCGAATTCACCCAGGCCATACGTTGCAGCAGAAGAAGCGTAAACAAGCGGGATATGGAACCCGGAACAGGCTTTCCATATTTCCCTCGTGTAATTAAGGTTGAGTTTATCGAAAATATCCCTGTCGAACTCGGTGGTATCGGTGCGGGCCCCGATGTGAAAGATGAACTCGATGCGGGCGTGGTTGTCCCGAAGCCATTGCATAAATTCATCGCGGTGGATCTTATGCGTGAATTGCTTCCCCTCGAGGTTCTTATTCTTTTCCTCGTTGGAAAAATCATCCACCAGCAAAATATTGCTGATGCCCTCCAGGTTCAGTCGTTTGACCAAACAACTGCCGATGAACCCGGCTGCTCCTGTGACTACGATCATATCTGCGAACTACGAATGAAATGCGAATTTACGAATGTGGGACCAATAACCGTTATTGCACGCCATAAAGCTGCTTTTATATTATGAACCGGCCTGGTCTCAGTCCATAAAAATATCTTCCCTTATTTCCTTAATAAACCCGGTCTCTTTTGCCCTGCTGAAAAGTGCGCGAACAGCTTTGCGGCCTTCGTTGCCCAGGTCAACGGAATATTTATTCACGTAAAGGTCAATGTGCTTTTGCATCACCGCTTCGTCCATTTCCTGGGCATTAGCTCTTACAAAATCGCGCGAAGAACCGGGATCTGCAAAAGCATATTCCACACTCCTAAGTATAGTGCGATCCACTTTTTGTTTGATGTGGTCAGGGAGTGCGCGCTGGATCACGATCCCGCCCAGCGGGATGGCCGAACCCGTTTCCTTCTCCCACCACTCGCCCAGGTCGATGATCTTTTTCAAACCTTTTTGCGCATACGTGAACCGGTTTTCATGAATGATCACTCCCGCATCCACTTTATTGTCCAGCACTGCGTTTTCAATTTCCGAAAAGATCATTTCGGACTTATTTTTCGCAGAAGGGAAAGCAAGGGAGAACAAAAAATTTGCAGTCGTGTATTTTCCAGGTATGGCGATCCTCAATTCTTTTACTTCATCTTTTGAATATCCCTTTTTTGAAATAAGCAGGGGTCCCACCCCGAATCCCAGCGCACTGCCTGCATTCAGCAAAACATACCT
>DATDFI010000145.1:0-16065 GCA_036522695.1 Bacteroidia bacterium
GTCGTGGTGACTGAAATCGTAGTGAAGATTATCAACGAACATGTAAGCAGCGCCTAAGCCCTGGAGGAGCTTAAGTGTAACACCGGCCTTGATGAAGTTGGTCCCATTCTCATAAATATTACGCGCGAGGGTGATACCATATTCACCCCAGCTCATGTATTGAATGCTGAAGTGATCATTGTCGAACTTCTGGTGGAATTGGGTGCTGTCATTAATGCCGGTCCACATCTGGTGCGCCAGGTTCTCTTCAATACCATCCACATTCACGTAGTTCCTTTCACGCCATGAGAAAGCAATGGTGGTTTTGCCGTTAAGCTTGAACATGAACGAAGGCAGGTAAGCATTTACCCCCAGGAAAACGCTTTTCTTATCACCATTCATGCGTTCGGTCATGTAGTCCTTCTGGAAATTATCGTCTTTGAAGGCTTTATTTTTGAACCAGGGAAAATGACCTCCGCTGTCGGTAAGAGCCGTATGCTTTAAGCCGGCATAATTGTTCTGGAACATGAAATTCACTCCGAACAGGTCCATGTCGAATTTCATTCGGTTGTCGGCAATGTTGGCGGGGTTATAATAAACCCCCGTTACACCCGACCAGTTGCTGTTCGAGAACCCGAGGAAGTCCTGCGCGCGTGAGAAATCGGAGATGAGTAAAAAGAGGATGAGGAAACGTAAAAAGTTCTTCATGTGATGGGGTTTTTTCAATAAAGAGTTTCCCAAGATAGGGAATTTATTCATTCAAAACCGAACGGGTAATAGACGGGAAAATGAGGCGAAGGGTTGTGTGGACGGGGATGATTTAATACTCCAGCGGATAAACATATACCGACTTCCCATTCACTGTCACGAGACAGAAGTGCCCGTCCTTGTTGATGTCACCGGCATCGGCACCTTGGGAGCCGAAGAAGGGAGTGCCGTTCTGTACTTCACCCTTTGCATTCAGCAGGTACACTTCATTGGTGTTTTCATTGACCAGGCAAATTCCTTTTGTGCCATCCGCAAAACGGAAGAGCGACACCAGCGGAGCGAGACCTTTTTGCCTGAACGTAAACCGCGCAGAATGATCGCTGTTCATCACGGTAAGGCCTTCATCGGTGACCAGTAATATTTCATTCTTCCCATTATGATCGAGATCGGACACATAAATTGTTTTTCCCTTCAATGAAGTTTCGGGCTGTTCTTTTCCTGACGCCTTCATGCTTACCACAACACCTGAAGAATTTATGCCGGTGATGAGGCTTGAACCAAGGTCATCTCCCGTTTCAATGTAAAAACGTTTGATGTCGTTCATGTGTGTTTTCGGTTTCAGCACTTTTTCTCCCCTGCGATTGGTGAAATAAAGGGCACCGCTCTTATCCATCGCCACCAGGAAATCCTTTTTACCGATACCGAAATGCTGGATGGGAAGGCCCACTTCATCTTCAGTCCTTTCGAATTTCCATTTGGCGGCTTCCTTGCCTTCAACCGTGTAATTATACACCTGCTTATCGCTGCAGGGAATGAGTATGCGGTAATCGCGGTTGTTATCATAATCGAAAAGGGAAAGGCCTGCTGTGGCATTGCTTTTCAGCTTCACCGGGAAGTCATCCACATCTTTTCCATTGCGGTCGATGAGATATAGTTTCGAAGCGGTGTTGAACAACAGCTGGAGCTTCTTGTTCTTTTTGGCATCTACCTGTTTCACCTCGCTTATGATCTTCTCGTCCAGTTCTCGTTTCCACAAAATCTTTCCTGTATTGCTGATGAGGTAAATGGTATTCGCATCATCCTGTACGAACACCTCTTGTGTTTGGTTGGTGTGATTGGTCACCAGCACCGGTGCTGAATGTACGGTGGTGTCGAGTGCCGTTTCCCAAAGCGAGCTCGTCTCTTTTTTATAGATGGGATTGTGTCGCAAATAAATATCCTGGTAGAACATTTCTTTATCAGCGCTCAGTTGCAGTCCTACCGCCTCGAATTTGCGGAACAGGTCGAGGTAATGTGTGATGTCGTTTTCGTAATCTTCACGTACATAAGTTTTATAAAGGTCCGTGGAGCGCGCGATGTTGGAGTAGAGGTACAGGTTGGCCTCCGATGCAAGGTTATCTTTCGAGAACTCGATGTAATAATTATTGCGCGCCAGGGTGCGGCCGCTGCTGTAATCGTTTATGAAATTCTCGAGTGCGTCCCGGCTTCGGCCAAACACGATGTAATCTTCCACTACGGTGAAATAATTCGTCTCCACCTGGCCAAAGGCATTGCCCAGTAACGTTCCGTAAATGTTGGTATAGGGAAAACGATGCAATGTAAATCCCCTGAATGAAGTGGTGTCTCTTTCCTTTTCATTCTCCTTCGGCACCATACTGCAAAAATGATCAAGCGTTTTTACAGCGCCCAATACATCGCTCGACCGGAAAACAGCGAAGGAATGATCTGCGGCATTACCATCATTTTCGGTGATCACCATCCCCATCTCGTTATCCACCCAACCGAGCAGGCTTTCTTCAACAGGCGCACCGGTAAGTTTTGAAATGGGAAAAAGAATTTTGTCGTAAGGTTCCTGCCTGCGCACAAGCCAGTCGCGGCAACCTGCGCTGAACGCTTTCATATCACTAATGCCGAAATAAAGCAGTGTTGAGGTATTGAAGGGGATAACGCGGGGAAGGTCGATCTGCTGGGGTTTTTGCCTGCGGAATAAATTAAGATAGGGATGGGTGGTGTCGTTCGCGTAGGTATAACCGTTCAGCAGGAGGGCATTGGGTTTCATGGTGAGGTCAAGCTCGCTCCAGGTGGCGAATGCCGAAAGAAAATCCATGGCATTTTTTGTAGAGGGCTTCAGGAAAGTTTGAAGTATGCTGGGGAAGCTTTTGTAGTTGATGTAAACATTCGCATCTGTCTTGTCGCCTGCGGTATTCATCACCTTTGCAAAATCTTTATTGCTGATGATGGTGAGGCCGGAGTTGAGCTGGCGAATGGCGTCTTCCACCAGCGTGGAGGAGAAACTTCCGCTGAAGATCCCTTTGTGCACCGTGTAGTAAAATACGCGCGTGGAAGTGCGTTCGCCCTGCGGGCCGGGTGCAGGCAAGATAAATTTCACCGCGTTGATGATACCGTCATCGTAATTGCGGGGAGGCAGGGTTTCGCTTTTTTGCGTGGAGCCCAGGATGAGCGCATTGATCACCGATTCTTTCGATAGCTCAGGAAGTGAAAATGTGTAGAGGAAATCGAAGGTTTGCGCGCCCGAAAGATGGGCCGAAATGAAGACCGGGCGGTTCTCGATCATGGGATAGGCCTCGGGATTGGAAGCAAAAAGCGAATCGATGAAATGCCCGCTTTTGTTCAGTTCGTTGAAGAATTGGGTGGCCAGGAGATCGGACCACATGATATTGGTCTCCGATAATTTTTTCCAGGCGTCTTTCGCCTGTTTGGTTTCAATGATGAAAGAAGTGTTTGAAGGAATGGCATTGAGTGCATCGCTGATGGGCGTTTTTTGAACGCGGTACCAGAGGTAAAGCCATACCGCAGCTGCAATAACAGGAATAAAAAGAAAAGAAAGAAGTATCTTCTTAAGCATACACCCGGGGTGGGCAGCCCGAATGCGAAATTAGGGTGATAAAAGGAGGGGTTCAGCTCTGAATGGACGTACTTATCAAGAGTGAAATGTGAATAAGGTCAATGAGACGTTTGCCCAAAAATCGGCAACCCACACCTATTCTTTATTGTTCACCTCTTCGAATTCGAGCTCGAGCTGGTCATCGCCCAGCTTAAAGGATCTGCGGTGGTATTCGCACATGCCGAATTGTTCAATGGCGAGGCGGTGTTCTTCGGTGGCGTAAGCTTTATTTTTTTTCCAGTTGTAGTGAGGGAATTTTTCGTGCAGCTCCTTCATGAAATCATCCCGGTAGGTTTTGGCAAGTATGGAAGCAGCCGCAATGGAAAGATATTTTCCGTCACCTTCAATAATACATTGGTGCGGGGTGTCATTGTATTTTTTGAAACGATTGCCATCTACGAGGATCATGCCCGGGCGTTCTTTGAGCTGGTCGAGGGCGAGGTGCATGGCGAGGAAGGAGGCATTAAGAATGTTGATCTCATCGATCTTGTCGTGATCTACCCTGGCAACGGCAAAGGCAATAGCGTGTTCCTCAATGACAGGCCGCAGTTCATTACGTACTTTCTCGTTCAGCTTTTTCGAATCATCGAGATGTTTGAACAATCCGCGCTTGAATGTTTTAGGAAGGATCACCGCAGCTGCGAACACCGGCCCGGCCAGGCAGCCACGCCCTGCTTCATCGCATCCGGCTTCTATCAATTCCTCCTGGAAAAACTTTTTAAGCGCCATTCATGCGAAAGTACGAAAGCGGAAGAAGGAAAATAGAGATTGGTTTTTAACAAAACATCAAAGGGGTTATAAACACCTGCGAATTAAGGATCCTGTGCGATCTGTGAATGAGGTTCCAGGAAAATGCCGATGATCATTTCCTGTAATAATTTATTCTGTAGTAAATAGCGAATATAGGGGGATCACCAGACGCATCAGAGCTTGCCTGCATAAAAAGTTTACGAAGTTCATCGTTCCCTGCGGCTTTTATTCGCTCTTCCAATTCTTTATCAATGCTTTTACGCTGCGAAAGCCTATTCACTTTTACCTCGTTATGGTCAAAACGAACCAGTTTTTCCCAGTTTGACGCCCCTCTTTTTATATAATAGACCCTGGCTGTTATGAATGCCTCTTTGTGCTCGAGATCACTTTTGAGGATCTCGAACTGAACACCGAAGTGCTCGTCATGTAAATGTCCTATTTCAATGATATCGGATGTTTTCGATGTTTTGATCTCGAACGGAGCAGGACTGTCAAATACCACCGAGTCTCCATGGTAAATGATTTTCTGAATTTTCAGATCGATCAGGTAGCTGTTTTTCTGACCGGTGGCCAAAAACGGAATTCCGAGCAGTGTGATCGCACAAGTCAAAGTCAGGAATGTTGTTTTCATGATCATTTTTTATTCATTGAACCAAATAAGTTCGCGACTAAATTGCCAGTGTTTTGGAAATAGTACAAATTCGTAGTTCGTAGATAATCCCTACATCACTTTCTCCACGCACTTCCACAACAACTCAGCCGTGCGGTTCCAGGAAAAATCTTTTTTGCGCAGTTGCCCTTTCAGGATAAGGTCCTTTCTCAGTTTTTCATCTTTTGCGAGGGAAAGTAAAGCGTCTTTTACGGATTCGGTAGAGTGGGGATCCACCAGCACAGCGGCATTGCCTGAAACTTCAGGCATGGAAGTTACATTGGAAGTGATAACCGGGATCCCGGAATACATGGCTTCTACAATGGGAATTCCGAAACCTTCAAAGTAAGGGATATAAGCGAGGGCCAGCGCGGAGGCGAAGACAGGACGTAATTCTTCGGCAGGTAAACGACCGGCAAACACCACATCGTTTTTGAACTGCATGCGGTTATATATTTTCTGGAGCTCACCGTTCCCGAACATCCGCCCGCCTACGATGAGCAGTTTTACCCCGCTGGAAAAGCTTTTTTTGAATTCATCAAAAGCAAGCAGCAGGCGCGGGAGGTTTTTGCGGGGATGTAATGCTCCCACGTAAAGGAAATATTCCTGTCCACCGGTATATTTTTTTCTCGTTTCCAGCTTCACTTCATCATTCGCAGGAGCAAATGACTCATTGGCCCCATTGTATACCACATCAATTTTCCCCGCATTTATCCCATACGTACCCGCAATATCATTCTTCGAATATTCCGAGACCGTGGCAATGCGGTCGGCCCGCTGCGCGAACTGCCTGAAGTACCTCAGGTAATATTTGCGCGCGATGAAAGGAATATCTTCCGGGTGATGCTCGAAATTCAGATCATGGATCACATCCACGCATTTAACATCTGCGCCCAGCGGCAGGAACCCGTCAGTGGAAAGAAGGACATCGGCCTTATGTTCCTTTAGAATTTTAGGCACTGTGCCTTCGAACCAGAGATACCACAAAAAAGGGTGTCGTGCCTGCGGTCCCACAGCAAGTGGAGTGATGTTATCCGAGAAAATGAATTCTTCATGAAAAGCGCGATCGAATAAGAACAGGAAGCGGTGCTCCGGATGCTGGCGCGTGATGCGTTTCATGGTCTCATACGTAAACCATCCTATTCCTTCGAGCTTGTCCTTTAACAGGAGCCTGGTATTTACCGCGATGATCATGGTGATCAGCAAAAATAGAGAATAAAGGATATGGGTCACCGGTCACTGCACCTTGCAACTTACATGGCCCGTTGAACGTCTTTTTCATAGTATAATTGCTACTTTTGCCCTCCATGCAGAAAAAGTTCGTCACCAATCTGGCCCTTCTGCTTTTTTTGAACCTGCTCATCAAGCCGTATTGGATACTTGGTATCGACAGGCAGGTGCAAAAGGCTGTGGGTACCGAAAACTTCGGGGTGTATTTCGCGCTTTTCAATTTTACTTTCCTGCTCAATATCCTGCTCGACCTGGGCATCACTCAATTCAACAATAAGAACATCGCCCAGAACAATCACCTGCTCACCAAGCATTTTTCAAGCCTTTTTGTGCTGAAGCTTTTGCTGGCGGTGGTTTACATCATCGTTACACTTATCGCAGGTTTTTTTGTTGGTTATGACCTGAAATACATCAAGCTGGTGGTCATTCTCGGTTTCAACCAATTCCTTATTTACCTTATTCTTTACCTGCGTTCCAACATTGCGGGCCTGCATTTTTTTAAGACCGACAGCGTGATCTCCATTCTCGACCGAAGCATTATGATCATCATTTGCCTGGTGCTTTTGTACGGCCACGTGATCGATGGCCCGCTCGATATCATGCATTATGTGTATGCGCAAACGGCAGCCTATCTTCTTACCGCCCTCATTGCTTTTCTTATCGTAGTACGCAAAGCGGAGTTCCTCCGGCTCAAATTAAGTCTCCCGTTCGCACTTATGATATTGCGAAAGAGTTTCCCTTATGCCATACTGGTACTGCTGATGACCTTTTACAACCGCATTGACGGGGTAATGCTTGAGCGTATGTTGCCCGATCCCCAGGGTAAGCAGCAGGCGGGATTGTACGCACAGGGTTATCGTTTACTGGATGCCACCAATATGATAGGATTTCTTTTCTCGGGATTGCTGCTGCCTATTTTTTCACGCATGCTTAAGTATAAGGAGTCGGTGGAGCAGCTGGTAAAGCTTTCTTACACATTACTTATAACTCCCGCTATCATCATAGCTGTGGGCTGCCTCTTTTACAGGAATGAATTGATGAATATGCTGTATTTTGATAAGAACCACCCGGCCGAATCTTTGGCCGACATCAGTACCAGCGCCCCCGTATTCGCATTGCTCATGTGCTGCTTCATGGCCATTTCCACCACTTATATTTTCGGTACGCTGCTCACTGCCAACGGGAACATGAAAGAGCTGAACCTGATGGCAGCGTCAGGGATGCTCATCAATATCATCCTTAACGTGGTGCTCATACCTAGATTTTTTGCATTCGGTTCAGCCATCTCCAGCCTGGTCACGCAGTCGCTGATGGCATTTATACAGGTGCTGATGGTGCAGTATTATTTCAGGTTCAGGATCAATTTCCGCTTCCTGCTGCAGCTTTTCCTGTTCGGCCTGGGTGTGATCGTGATCAATTATGCATCGCGCAGTTTTCATTTCGATGAGCAGCACTGGATGTTGAATTTTGCAGGGATGGTGGGGGCCTCCGGTTTGTGGGCCTTCGCCATACGACTCATCAGCATAAAAGCGATGATGAGGATAATGAAATACGGTTGATGTCCCTCGACCCCGCGCGGGATGACATCGATTCAGGACCCGGGGGCACAATAAAATAATGGGTTTGTCGTTGCGGGTGTTTTTTGACTCGCTTTTTTATTTTCACAGCCAGTTTTGATGCAAGTGCAGTGATTGGTGGTGGAGAAAAATTTCATATTTTTGCCGCCCTCGCACCCATGAACATTAAAGTTCGATCCCGCCCTTCATCAGCGCGGGAAACGAGGACCGATATGACAAACGAAGTAAAGGACAATTCATTCGATTCAACCAACCTGCTGCTGTTCATTTACAAATGGCGCAAAACGCTTATTGTGATCGGGCTTATTGCCGCTGCCGCTTCCATTACCATTGCGCTCATCATCCCTAATAAATACAAGTCCTCCGTTATCCTTTTCCCTCCCACCACCAGCTCTGTTTCCCGCGCACTGCTGGTCGATAATCCCAATGCCAAACAGGACATTCTTGCATACGGTGCCGAGGAAGAGGCCGAGCAGATGATACAGGTATTGAACTCCGATGATATCGTGAACAAGGTGGCGAAGAAGTACAACCTGATGGAGCATTACCGCATCGATCCCAGCGATAAATTCGCAAAGACCAGCCTGATGCGCGAATACCAGGGAAATGTTTCCATCAAGCGCACCGAATTACTTTCGGTCCAGATCGATGTTATGGACGAGGATCCCAACCTGGCAGCGAACATCGCGAATGATATTGCCGACCTGTACGATTCCACCCAGCAGCGCATTCGCAAAGAGCGCGCTTTGCAGGGGATGAAGATCGTGAAGGATGCTTACGAACACATCAAGGCAGAAGTGGATAAGATGCAGGATTCGCTCAACAAGCTGATGAAGCTGGGCGTGAACGATTATGAATCGCAATCCGACCGCTTGCACGAAGCGTTGGGCAAAGCCATCCTGGAAGGGAAGACGCAGGCGGTAAAGGAACTGGAAGAACAGATCAAGCTTATTTCGCAATACGGTGAGGCCTACATGACGCTGAGCGGAAGCCTTGAAGTGCGAAGGAAGAGTATGAGCCAGATGGAAGATAAACTGGCCCTCGCACAGGCTGATGTGGATGGCGTGCTCTCGAGCAAATTCGTGGTAACGCATGCAGTCCCTTCTGAAAAAAAAGCCTACCCGATCCGCTGGCTCATTGTTGTCGTAAGTGTGATAGCGGCTGAGCTGTTGGGAATATTACTGGTGATCGTTCTCGAGAACATCAACCGCGTGCGAAAAGAATTAAAATGATCTATTTTTAAAAAGGATGAACGACATCTTCAATAACATGGACATTTTCCGGATGGCTTCGAGGTGGAAGATCCACCTCATCATCATCACGGCTGTGTCCGCATTGCTTGCCGTTTTCTTTTCGGGTCCTATGTTCATCAAGCCGAAATACAAATCGACCGCAGTGATCTATCCTTCCAACCTTATTCCTTATGGCGTGGAAACCCCCACGGAACAAATGCTCCAGCTTTTCCAGTCGAACGATATCCGGGAAGCGATGATGAAGAAGTTCAACCTTTCTGTGCATTATGACATTGATACAGCCGGACGCGCCTCCCGTTATTACCTCAACCAGGAGTACGATGATAACGTGCGCATCACCAAAACGGAATTCGAGGCGGTGAAGATCGAGATCTTCGATACCGATCCGGCAACAGCGCGCGATATGGCGGTCGAGATCATTCGCCTGTTCGACCTTAAAACACGGGAGCTGCACAAGAAGAAATCGCAGGAAGTGGTGGTGATCCATAAAATGGAGCTCGATAAAAAACAACGCGAGATAGATTCTATCGGCACGCAACTGAAAGAGCTGAAAGTGAAATACGGTCTGCTCGACTATAAATCGCAGTCCAAAGAAGCCAGCCGTGAATATTACCGCTCGCTAGGCGGTAATTCGCAGCGCACCTCCGATATCGTGAATTCCATTCGCAGCCTCGAAGAAAAAGGGCACGATTTCCTTGAACTGGAGGAACACCTCGAGGGAGCGCTTCAGTCGTACGAGGTGATCAAGCGCGATTACGATGCTGCTGTTCGTGACGTGGAAAAGAAACTTACGTACACCAACGTGGTGGTCCGCCCCGAGCTACCCGACAAAAAAGCCTATCCCACGCGCTGGCTCATCGTGGTGTTCACCACTGCGGCCTCGTTCGTGATGGCCCTGTTCCTCATTTCGCTCTTCGAACGTTTCAGGAAATAAGACCAAACTTGATCCCATGCCCGCAGGAGAAGATAAGCTGAGCATTAAAGGCATGGATGATCCTGCACGCCTCAAGTGGATCTATGTCTTTTGCGGGATATTCATCGTTGTAAATACTTTTTTGATCTCCCGCGAGATCTACTGGTTCTCCCTTTTGCCGGCTGTGTTGTTCATCATCCTGCTTTCCGTTGTTTCGCTCGATAAGGTCTTACTCATCACCGTTTTTTTTACTCCTCTTTCCATCACGCTCAAGGAACTGGATTTTGGGGCAGCGCTGAGTTTACCTACAGAGCCGCTCTTGTTCGGTATGATGATGCTGTTCATTTTCCGCCTGCTTTACGAAGGAGGTTTTGATGCGAAAGTGGCGCGTCACCCGGTCACCATCGCCATTTATTTTTATTTGATCTGGATGACGATCACTACACTTACGAGTACCATGCCCCTGGTGTCGCTCAAATTTCTCGTCTCCAGGTTGTGGTTCCTTTGCAGTTTTTATTTCCTGGCCACGCAATTGTTCCGCGACTATAAGAATGTGAAACGCTACATGTGGCTGTACATGATCGCGCTTACCATTGTGATCTTTTACACCATTTACAATCACAGCCTCGGGCATTTTGCCGAACAGCCCGCGCACACGGCCATGGTCCCTTTTTATAACGACCATACTTCTTACGGTGCGGTGCTGGCCATGTTCCTCCCGGTTCTCATCGCGTTCCTTTTCAATAAGGATTATTCGCGCACCATAAAATTATTCACCTGGATATTGCTTATTATTTTCATCACAGCCACTGTGCTGTCGTACACGCGTGCGGCATGGGTGGGATTGGTGTTCGCGCTGGTGCTGTTCCTGATCTACTTTTTGCGGATAAAGTTTTTTTTCCTCGCAGTGGCGGGGCTGGCCGGTATTTTTTACATCGTTGCCAACCGCGAACAATTGCTGATCAAGCTCGAGAAGAACAAGCAAACGTCCTCTGCCGACCTCGCCCAGCACGTACAATCCATTTCCAACATTGCCAACGATGCCTCTAACCTCGAGCGCCTCAACCGCTGGCAATCGGCCCTGCGCATGTTCCGCGAAAAGCCTTTTCTCGGCTGGGGACCGGGTACGTACCAGTTCAAATATGCGCCTTTCCAGTTCTCTTATGAAAAAACAGGGATCAGTACCAACGCGGGCGACCGGGGAAATGCGCACAGCGAATACATAGGCCCATTGGCCGAGGAAGGCGTTCTGGGATTGGTTGCGGTGTTAGGCATCCTTGTTGCCGTTTATTACCGCGGATCATTGCTTTACCACCGCTTGAAGGATAAAGAAATGAAACGAATAGTGCTTGTAATCCTGTTAGGCCTCGCTACGTATTACCTGCATGGCGCGCTCAATAATTTTTTGGATACCGATAAAGCTTCGGCCCCGTTCTGGGGCTTCATCGCCATGCTGGTGGCGATAGATGTGTATCATGCGAAGAGGGAAGAGGCCCCTCGCCTGTAAATCGGTAAAAGATCCGTTATCGTACTTTAGAAAACCCGCACGCTGAACAAGGCGATATCGTCAATGTAATTACGGCTGCCTTTGTGCTTGTTGATGGAATAGATGATGCGGTTGTTGAGTTCCTTCATCGGGAGTAAATTATTTTCCAGCATCACTTTTTTGAGCGAGTCGATGCCGAAATCCTGCCCATCCTCATTCTCGAGCTCGGTCACACCATCGGTATAGCATACGATGGTGGTTTTGTTGTTGAGGTGAACAATGCCTTCTTTTACTTTCATCAATTCGTCCAGCATTCCAAGGCCGGTGGTGCCGATCTTCAGGAGGCTCACACTTTTTTCCGACATGAGCAGGGGAGGATTGTGTCCTGCGTTGATGTAGGTGAGTGTTTTTGTAACAAGGTTCAGTTTTGCGATGAAGAGCGTGATGAATTTTTCGCCTTTGGCGCTGTTCATCACTTTTGTATTGAGTTCTTTCACCAGGTCGCTGAGCGAAGTGGTGTGATTGAACAAAATGCGAAGGTTGGCCTGGAAGTTCGACATGAGCAATGCAGCGGCCACGCCTTTACCCGAAACATCGGCCACGCAAAAAGCCACTTCATTTTCATTCAGCATAATGAAGTCGTAATAATCCCCGCCCACCTGCTGGTGCGGCATATAACGCGCATCGATCTCCAGTTTATCATCGCTGGGCAGCGAAGTGGGGAAAAGCATGTTCTGCATTTCAGAAGCAAGTTCCAGCTCCTTGCGTACGGCCGCCTGGCGTATATTTTCCTTCGCGAGTTTTTTATTCTCGATGGCCACTACGATGATGTTAGTGAGTGTTTGAATGAAAGGGAGATGTTTGATGATAGGGCTCACTTCGAGTTTATCATCGTTCACATCACCTATCAGCACATAAGCCAGCGGAGAATCCTTATGGAATACAGGGACAACAATGTCAAAATGGTCTTTGAGTGTGTTACCTGAAAAATCAATGAAGGAGATTTCTTTGATCCCGGAAAGATCTTTCTCCACATTCACGGTGATCGGATCGGTGCTGCCGAAACTCAAAATGCATTTCCAGTTACCATCAAAACTGAACAACATGAGTTTACCGATGCTGAGCTGGTTCTTCAGCACATTTTCGAAGATCTCGAGTAGTTCTGCCGTGCCAAGGTTGGTGTTGATCGCCTTGGTCACTTCGAGAAGTGAGCTCAGCTTGATCTCCATCAGCCGCGCGCGCGACAAAGGTTTATTCCCGGTTGTGAGAGCCATAATAGTGATGCTAACAAATATAGGCGTAATCGAATACGAGGCGAAGCGCGGGCGGGTAAATTCGATAAATCACCGCTTTATCACGATTAAGCAAGAGTGAAAACGCATTGGATGGGGCTTAATCTTTTTTCTTTTCAAAAAGCTCGTGCAGGCGCTGGAGATAGAACATCTCCCGCATTTTTTCCCGGGCTTCACCCGAGGGACTTCCAAGATAGGTCTTGCCGCCCTCCACTGATTTTGCAGGGGCCGATTGTCCGAGAAACACCGCATTCCTGCCGACATGGATCTTGCTGGGGATCCCCACCTGTCCCCAAAGCGTAACTCCATCTTCGATCACGCAAGCTCCTGCAATGCCCACCTGACCAGCGATCAAACACATTTTCCCAATCGTGGTATCGTGGCCGATGTGGACCTGGTTATCGAGTTTTGAACCCCGGCCGATCACCGTATCGCCCGACACTCCTTTGTCAATGGTGCAGCCTCCCCCGATCTCTACATCATCTTCTATCACTAAACGGCCGCAGGAGATCATTTTGTCAAATCGATCAGCACGCTTTTTATAATAAAAACCATGCCCGCCCAGTACTGTGTTCGCATGAATGATCACGTTATCACCGATCACACAATTATCGTAGATCACCACGTTAGGATAGATCAGGCAGTTTTTCCCGATGTGAACATTGTCGGCAATATAAACACCGGGGTGTAAAATAGTGTCCTCACCGATAATGGCCTTATCACTGATATGCTTTGCGGAAAAACTTTCCCGGTAAAAATGAGAGACTAGTTTATTGTAATCACGAAAAGGATCATCGGAGATGATGAGCGCTTTGCCGGAAGGGCATTCCACTTTTTTATTAATGATGATGGTGGTGGCGGCCGAGTTAAGCGCTTTGTCGTAGTACTTGGGATGGTCCACAAAAACAAGATCGCCTTTCTCCACCTTGTTGATCTCATTGATGCCGCTCACCCGGTGGTCTTTATCACCGGTATATTCCGCGTTAATGATGGAAGCGAGTTCCTTTAAGCTGCGTGGAGGATCGAGTTTCATAGTAAAACATTTGAAGATCAAAGATACGCTCTTTGAGGGATTGTATTTGGGCGATTAAAAATTATGGGTCAACGAAATGAATGGGGCTTTGGCCCCGGGCAGAAATAATTTTGTGGTAGGAATAGAAGAGTGCTGAATGATAAACAAGGGCAGATGAGGAGAACCACTACTTTTTTTTGTACGATATTTTTTGTGTGGTGTGCGGGGATTGCGCGGGGGCAGGAAGAATCTTTCCATAGCTGGACAAATTTCTCCAATACAAAGGAAATAACTGCCTTTGAGGAGGATGGGTCTTTTTTGTGGATAGGGACGGAAGGCGGGCTGGTTAAAGTGAATAAGGCAACCGGTACCCGCACAATATATACCTGTACGAATTCGGGACTTGCCTCAAATCATATCAGCGCTCTCCGATCGGACCATTCCGGTGCTTTGTGGATCGGTACTTCAGCAGGAATACTGGCTAAATATTTTGAGGGTAACTGGACTTATTTTGATAACACCAATTCTGGGAACCCGGGATATGAGATCCGTAGTTTATGTGTTGATCGTGCCGGGAAGAAATGGATAGGAACACTTAACGGCCTCATTTGCTTTAATGATTCAGCATGGACCACCAGTCTTCAATCTTATGATATAAGGGCTATCTGCCAGGATCGTAACAATAATATGTGGATCGCGGCCAGTGCCGGATTATTTAAAATGGATTCGGCCGGTGTGACCGCTTACAGCCTTTTTAGTTATTACGATGAGTTAAGTGATATAAAAGAAGATCCCGCGGGAAATCTATGGATATCATCCAGGTTTTACGGGGTTGCTAAATATGATGGGACCCGCTTTACTTATTTTACAGATGTCAACTCCGGCTTGCCAAGCAATTGGGTAAACAGTATCGCCATTGACAAGAATGGTATTCCATGGGTTACCTCGGGTGGTGCATTAGCTGAGCTTATTGATTCAAATTGGGTGTCATGGACATCGCATGACTCTCCCTTGCCTGAACAACCCCTTGGGAAATTACATATTGACAGCAATAATAAAAAATGGATTTCTATTTCTCATAATTATGATTGGACTTATTTACTATACACTTTTGACGGGATAAAATGGAATACCGAGGACATTTCATATTGCGGCTTACCCGATAATAATGTGCGTGCCTTTGCGTTTGATCACAACGAAAACCTGTGGATCGGTACAACAAAGGGCGTTGCTGAGTTTGATGGATTGAATTGGATAGTATATGATTCACTCAACCCGGTTTCTCTTGGAAATAATATTTACGCTATAGCGGTTGATAAGAATGACCTCAAATGGATAGGCGGCAGCGCGGGATTGGAATGCTTCAACGGTTCATTCGTTACAATCTTTGACAGGAACAATTCACCTCTTCCGGCAAGTGAAATAACCTCTGTCGTAGTTTCTGAAAATAATACCAAATGGATAGGCACTGTAAACGGGCTGGTAAAACTGGACAGCACGGGATGGACCCTATTCAATCACTTTAACTCCGGGCTTCCCTATGATCAAATATCCTGTATAAGCATTGATCGATCAGGTCGAAAATGGATCGGTACGATGGGCGGTGGGTTGGTGGTTTATAATGATACCAATTGGCGGGTCTTTGATCGTTCGAACTCGCCATTTACAGTAAATAATGTTTTTTCCGTCTCTTTCGATTCGCATAACAAAGCCTGGGTAGCCACAAGCAATGAGATCGCAGTATTTGATGGTTCGGGTTGGATAGCATATAACTCCACGAATTCTCCACTTCCAACATTCATCATGTACATGTATGTTGACAATAATGATGTGAAATGGATCACGGGGATCCATCAACTGTTAAAATTCAATGACGCGGGCTGGACCCTGGTTAAAACTCTTAGCCCCGGTTCAAACTATAACATTTTCGGGGTGATCACCGGGGATTCGAAAAATGATCTTTTTATTGGCGGCAACTCCGGTCTTTTTATTTTCAATGAAGGAGGTATTGCATTGTCGCAAAGCGAAGAGCCGCCCATTACATCACTAATGGTTTCCCCCAATCCCTCCACCGGTCGATTCACCATCAAAGGAGATTTGATTTCAGCCGTTTGTGTTTACAATGTGTACGGTGAGTGTGCATTCTCCCAAAATTTTATTGGACAAAGCGAAAATGAAATTCAAATAGACCTTTCCCGGCAATCAAAAGGAATTTATTTTGTTCGGATTAACGGTGAAAGAGAAAATGTGACGAGAAAAATAATCATCCAATAGAACGCCCATGAAAAAACTTATACCCTTCATCTTTTGT
>DATDFI010000146.1:0-3722 GCA_036522695.1 Bacteroidia bacterium
ACAGCTCATCGGGCAAAATATCACTCACCGAGATTTTTTCGAGTATGTCCGGCTCGTAAGAATGAGGCGTACGCACCCCCCTGCGCGCGATCTTTTCAGTCATGATGGTGTTCTTCATCAGGAAGAAGGAAATGAAATAGGAGATGAGACATCCTGCCAGCAAGGGCAGCAGTGCATTGGACTGTGCCGAGGTTTCGAGTGCAAATACAATGGAGGTGAGCAGCGCACGTGATGCCCCCGCGAACATGGCGCTCATCCCGATGAGTGTGGCGAGCGGGACAGAGACCCCGGTGGAAGGAAAATAATTTTGAAGGGCGAGCCCGATCAATGAGCCGCAGGCCCCGCCTATAGTGAGCAAAGGTGCAAGTGTTCCACCGGAAGTGCCGCTGCCCAGCGCGATGGCCCAGGAAAGGAATTTCAAACCGCACAGCGCGATGATGACCTTCAACGCCAGCTTTTCGTTCAAAAGATCGGTGATGTTCTCGTATCCCACACCCAGTGTGTGCGGTGCAAAATAGCCGATGGTCCCCACCGCTATTCCGCCAAGTGCCGGCCACCACATCCAGTGAACAGGGATCTTTTCGAAACTGTCTTCGATAAAATAAACGGCTTTTGTAACAAGCACCGAAAGCAGCCCGATCACAAGCCCGAGTAATGCGTAAAGCGCAAGGGCCGTGTTGCCGGGAGTGGAAACAGCAGCCATGGCAAAAACGGGATCGGTCCCGAAGAGGAAGTGGTGTCCTGCCGCACCGGTCGCGCACGCAATAGCCACCGGCACGAGCGAGCGCGGTGAGAATTCGAACAGCAATAATTCAATGGCTAGGAAAATGGCTGCAATGGGACTTCCGAAAATGGCCGACATGCCCGCAGTGGCACCGGCAGCGAGCAGGATCTTTCTTTCGTTGTGCGAGATCTCCAGTATTTGTCCTATGGTTGAACCCAACGCTCCACCGGTGGCAATGATAGGTCCTTCTGCCCCGAAGGGTCCCCCGGTGCCGATGGAAATGGCCGAAGAAAGCGGTTTCAGGTACGTGATGGCCGGGCGGATCTTGCTTTTGTTGGTGAGGATCTGCTCCATAGCTTCGGGAATACCGTGCCCGCGAATGGCCTGTGATCCGTAAAGCGCCATGAGTCCAACGATCACTCCACCGATCACGGGGATAAGGATCACGAAAAGCCCGAGCGAATGATCGGCCGGGCTCGCATGTTCAATGCTGAAGCGCCCGAAGAAAAAGATGTTGGTGAAAAGGTCGATAAGATACACCAGCGCCTTCGCCACAATACTCACGAGGAGCGCAATGCCGAATGCAATACAGGAAATGACCAGGATCCTCTTTTTGTCGTACGATCTCCTGGGTTCAAAATTTTCCGCTTCCAGCGTGGGATTAAGTGAAACAGAAACGGGGATCCCGTTATTAAGGAGGTTGTTTTTTTTCATGGAAGCAGCACGAAATTCCAGGCGCACAAAATTAAAAAAATATAACGGAGCAAACTTGCCTGAATTCAGGATGAAGAGGAATGAAGCAGCAGCCCGCTTTTTTTATCGAGCACAAAATCCTTCCATCCACCGGGAGGGTCCCATTCCCCGCTTCCGTATATAGAATCGTCCGAGATCTGGTTGATCACTACGCCATCCACACCCAGCGAATTATTTTGCCAGGACATTTTTCCATTGCGGGTGATGCAATGTAACCCGCTCGCATCGGCTATGTACAGGAATTCATTATCACTGTAAAATCTTCCGAAGTAGCCGTTCATGTTTTGTTTGAATACCAGTTCACCGCGGGAGGTATTGAAAAAATAAAAATGTTCTTCGTGGCCTGCCAGTAAATATTCACCCATCATCTCAGCTTGCTTAAAAGGACTGCAATGATTGGAGAATTTGATTTTGAAAACGCGCGTTGGCTCTTCACCTGCCGGAATAAGGTATTCGGCCTGTTGCAATTGTTCGGAGTCAGGGCCCGAGATAAGAACGGGCCGGCCTTTGAATGCGGGAGGGAGGTGCGTGGAGAAGAAGAACTCCATAGTGTGTCACAAATAATTTTTCAGCCATTCCTTCGCTTCCGACTCGTTCGAAAAGGTTTTCATAGGAATGGAGGGTTTGTTCAGGCGAAAAATAAAATTCATGATGACCTTGCCGAGACCCGAAGAAGAGACCATGGCCATGGCGGTATACACATCGGGTAAAACTTTCGCCACGTATTCACGCGTGGCCCTGGTAGGTTTGCCCGAGGGACAAAGGAAAACGAGGATGCAGGTCTTTTTACCGCCCGTGATCTTCCTCACCACTTCTATATTGTCTTTTACGTTCTCGATGGTGCGCGTGGGGGGCTTGGAAACGGAATAAAGGATGCCGTCATCGCCTAACCAGGAAATGGCGATCTCGCTCTCGAGGGCGTGGGGGGGAGGACCAGGTACGGGCATACTATTCTTTGAGGAGATTACTCACTACGCGCATGGGGTGAATTTCATATTGATTAACACCGTTGGCCGGATCGGCAGCAATAAGTTGGGCCAACTCCTCTTCGTTTTCCACGGCAATTATTCCTACTCCATATCCGCCTTTGGCATCCATCACCGGGCCCATAGCCAACATGGTGCCATTATCAACATAAGGTTTCCAGTAGGCGATGTGCTGCAGCATGAGCGCCCTTTCTTCCTTGTTCATGTCGAGCATGAAGGTGGGGCGGGGCGGATTCAGTTTAAGAAAGAAGGTTTTTTTCATGGGCCTTATTTTACGCATTCATATTTGAGGACACGACCGAGAAAGCGAAGATAGGTCACTTCCACCCTCCCGTTGTTACAGGTATTCTTCAGGTTGCCGAAATTATGAGCTTCACCTTCACGAAAAGTGAAAATGGCCGAATCATTTTGATTCTTCACCGTAAAATCGGCAACGCCATAATAGGATCCTGTACCATATTTTGTAGAAGGGGCATAACGTTCATGCCATTGCACGGTACTTATTTCGCCACGTATTATTCTTTCACCGGCAATAAGATCGAACACTGCACCCCAGCAAAGTAACAAGCCGAAGAGGCCAAGTGAAGCGACCAGCTTTACCGCGCCCTGCGTGGAACGCGCAAAGCGTGTGAGCGAAATGCCGAACCAGATGGCGCCAGCCCACTGCCATACTACACGAATAAGACAAAGTGTTCTCCAGTTTTCGGTGTTAAGCGCATCAGGGTGGGTCAGGAAAAACCCGATGAAGGCACCGGGCACCCAAATGCAAAGCGGAATCCATACCCAACGGAACATAGGTTATTGATGATGGCCTTTTTGTACAGCCTTCACAAAAGGTGCGAGGACTATTTTTCTGATCGCTTTGCGTAAAAAAGCCGAGCGCTCCAGCACGCGCGCTGCCGGGGGTGAGAAACGGTAATAAAATTTTACGAAAAACCTTCCCCACGCGCGGTGCAGTAAATACCCATCACGGAAATTACGGAGTACTAAAACTTCCGGGGCGTTGTAATCACCATAGCAAGCCGTGGCCACGAAACAACCTGCCGGTGGAGGCATTCCATTCTTTGTGGCCAATGCATCCACATAATCTTTAGCCTCTTTCAATCCCAGCCCGGTGGAATCTTTATAGAGCTTCACCGCTTCCAGCCTCCGCTCGGCTTTTACCAGTTCCAACACTTTTTCATCGAGCGAATTTTTTTCGGGAACGTCCAGCGGGGCCTTCTCGCTAAAAAGGGCGGCACCGCAGTACCGGCAGTTCT
>DATDFI010000147.1:0-6775 GCA_036522695.1 Bacteroidia bacterium
ATAACCATCTTCCCCCTGTAGTTTGGTTCATCGAAGTTAAAAGCAGGAAGATCGGTGATAATAAATTCCATCCCCTACCCCGAAAATTCGCGAAGCTGGTTTACGATGTAATCAAACCATTCAACATCAGCGACCGGGTGATAATAAAAAGTTTTGATGCGCGTGAAATAAAAGAGTTGCACCGCATCGATCCTTCTTTAAAGCTCGGGCTCCTGGTGATACGTTCAAAAAATGTGAAGCGGAAAATAAAAGCGCTGGGGTTCACGCCTTATGCGTTCAATCCCAACTATAAATTCCTTTCAAAAAAAACGGTGAATGAAATTCATACACTCGGAATGAAGACCTATGTGTGGACGGTGAATTCAAAAAAGGAGATCGCCAGGATGGAGAGTTACGGTGTGGATGGGATCATTACGGATTATCCTTTTAAGCCCAGGTAAAACCGGTTATGGCCGAATGTCGCGGAGTTGTGCCCCCTTTGAAACACAGGAAAGCAAACTGGCAACATGCGGGCTGCACTTGTACAAGTGTAGGTTAGAAAGCGACATATATAAAGGTATAAGGCTTTTCGCATGAAACGGTTTAACGAAAGGAAGAGCACAAAGGTTCACTCACGAATTACCCCTTTGCAGCAACCAAAGCCCCCACTCACACGATGAAAAAACCTTTTTTGCGGGAATTGCAATAATTGTTACTTTCGGGCTTTCCAAAAATTATTCGGATCATGAAAGTAGGAATTCCATCGGAGGTTTCCCCAAATGAATTAAGGGTAGCGGCAACTCCAAAAACCGTTAAACGACTTCAAAAACAAGGCTTTGAGGTACATATCCAGAAAGGTGCTGGTGTAAAAGCAAATTTTTCGGATAAAGAGTTTGAGGAGGCTGGTGCAAAGATCGAGAATACAGCTGCCGATATTTACGGCAAATGCGATATCGTTCTTAAAGTAAAAGAGCCAACGCTGGATGAAGTGAAAATGATGCACGAAGGTTTGGTGCTGCTGAGCTACTTGTGGCCGGCACAAAACCAGGACCTTTTGAAGGCATTGGCTGAACAAAAAGTGAATGCCGTAGCGATGGATGCGATCCCACGTATCTCGAGGGCGCAAAAAATGGACGTACTTTCCTCCATGGCAAACATTGCCGGCTACCGCGCGGTGATAGAAGGATCGTATCATTTCGGAAGATTTTTAAATGGACAGATCACTGCTGCCGGAAAAGTGGAGCCTGCAAAAGTTTTAGTGATAGGTGCCGGTGTGGCCGGGTTGGCTTCGATAGGCGCTGCCAATGCATTAGGTGCTATCGTTCGCGCATTCGACACACGCAAAGAAGTGGCCGAGCAAATCGAATCCATGGGCGCGCAATTCCTCACCGTTAATATTAACGAGGATGGCGCCACCGCTTCGGGTTACTCCAAGGAAATGAGTAAGGAGTTCATCGAGGCGGAGATGAACTTGTTCCTGGAACAGGCCAAAGAGGTTGATATCGTAATTACCACCGCGCAAATCCCCGGCAAGCCCGCTCCTAAATTGTGGCTTGATTATCACGTTGCCGCAATGAAGCCCGGATCGGTGATCGTGGACCTCGCTGCATCAACAGGAGGTAATTGTGCGCTCACTAAAAACGGTGAAGTTTATACTACTGGCAATGGTGTTACCATCGTTGGAAAGCTGAACCAGCTGCCCAACCAGGCATCACAGTTATACGGAAACAACCTGTGCCACTTACTCGATGACATGGGTAAGGCGGAGAAATTCAAAATTGATATGGAAGATGCCGTTGTGTCGCGCGCAATGGTGACCTACAACGGAAAAGTGAACTGGCCCCCTGCTCCTTTACAGGTGAGTCCTACTGCCGGTGGTAAAAAAACTGAAGCGAAAAAAGAAGAGGCCCCGAAAATTTCGGATGAGGAAAAGGCAAGGAAGGCCGGCATGTCCATGATCATTCGTCTTGCGGTGATCGGTGCATTCCTTTTCTTCCTTGGAAAATTCGCCCCGGGCGAGTTCATGCAGCACTTCACCGTATTTGTGCTGGCTGTATTCATCGGCTGGCAGGTGATCTGGAATGTTTCTCACTCTTTGCACACCCCACTGATGGCTGTTACCAATGCGATAAGCGGTATCATCATCGTAGGTGGCCTTTTACAAACCAAAGACGATTTTTCAAATACCATGCTCACCACCACTCTCGCATCCATTGCCATCCTGGTGGCCAGCATCAATATCGTTGGCGGGTTTGTGGTGACGCACCGTATGTTGAAAATGTTCAAAAAGTAAAAGCCCGGTTCATTCGAGAGTAAATAAAAAAAGAAATTATGTTCTACATAGAAAAGGAAATTCAAACAGCAGCGTATCTATTTGCGAGTATCCTGTTCATTTTAAGTTTGGGAGGTTTGTCCTCGCAGGAATCGGCAAAACGCGGTGTATTTTATGGCATCGTGGGTATGGCCATCGCCATTCTCGCAACGGTTTTAGGCCAGGGCGTTGAAGGCCATGTTTATATCATTGGTGCCATCGCTGTTGCAGCGATCATCGGGACCCTGCTCGCGCGCAGGGTTGAAATGACCTCCATGCCTCAGCTGGTTGCGATCTTACACAGCTTTGTGGGATTGGCCGCTGTACTGGTTGGTTATGGTTCCTACCTGGATCCGAGAACAAGCAATTTACCTCCCACCGAACACACCATTCATTTGGTGGAAGTGTTTATCGGTGTATTCATCGGTGCTGTCACCTTTACCGGTTCTATCGTTGCGTGGGGAAAATTAGAAGGCAAGATCAGGAGCAAACCTTTGCTATACCCGGGCCGGCATGCCGTTAATATAATCGGTGTGATCGCTTCCATCGTATTGGGCGTTATGTTCGGCATGGCCGAAGGCACCAACGGAATGGTGTATTTGTATATCATGACCGCTATCGCAAGTTTCATAGGTGTGATGCTGGTAATGGCCATTGGCGGTGCCGATATGCCCGTAGTGGTATCCATGCTGAATTCTTATTCGGGCTGGGCGGCATCGGCTGCCGGCTTCATGCTGGGTAACGACCTTTTGATCGTAACTGGTGCCTTGGTGGGAAGTTCGGGCGCTATTCTTTCCATCATCATGTGCGAGGCAATGAACCGTTCATTCCTTTCTGTGATCTTCGGAGGCTTTGGCGCGGTTGCTTCCGGTTCTGCAAAAGCGATCGAAGGAGAAGTTACATCACTGAACCATGAAGAAGTGGCGGCTTTATTGAAAGAAGCAAAATCAATTGTTATTGTTCCCGGTTACGGAATGGCTGTTGCAAAAGCGCAGTACCCGATCTATACGATGGTACAAACATTACGCAAAGCCGGTAAAACAGTTCGGTTCGCTATTCACCCGGTTGCAGGTCGCCTGCCCGGGCACATGAACGTTTTGTTAGCGGAAGCGAATGTGCCTTATGATATTGTGCTGGAGATGGATGAGATCAACGAAGACCTTCCGGATACGGATGTAGTGATGGTGATCGGTGCGAACGATGTGGTGAACCCGGGAGCGCAGGACGATCCTTCAAGCCCCATCTATGGAATGCCGGTGATTGAAGCATGGAAGGCTGAAAAAGTGATCATCATGAAGCGCTCCATGTCGGTAGGTTATGCCGGTGTTGAGAATCCCTTGTTCTACAAACCCAATGCAGAAATGCTTTACGGTGACGCCAAAGAAAGTGTTGAGAAAATATTGTCCTATCTAAAATAAGTTTCAGTTGACCAGGAAAAAAGACGCCCCGCAAAATCTGCGAGGCGTTTTTTATTTCTTCCTCTTTCTGATCGCCTTCTTTTTTGCGGAACTTTTTCCTGCTTTCCTCTCAGTTTTTTTTGGAGCCGCTTTCCTCTTCCCCGTTTTCGATGCAGGGAGTTTCGATCGCACCAGCTCGTACGATTGAGAGATATAATGTTCCCACTCCTTTTGGCTGAAGCGTGAAACGGTCTCGATCATGATCCATTTGTAGCGCGCGAGGTAGGGCGCGGGAGAGATATGATCGCTTGCCGTGAGTTCATCGAACTCTTCGTCCTTCACTTTCAAGGTCACCTTCAGGGGCATCTCAAAACCCGTGACACAAAACATTTTTTCTCCAATGGAAAAACAGAGATCGTGCCCCCATTTTACATCTTCGGTAACGCCCGGAAGCGAAAGGCAGAACGCCCTTAATTGCTCGAGATCCATGTGGCAAAAATAGGTTATTTGTTATATGCTAAAGGTTGTACGGGCCGTCCCGGCAACGAATAATCTTTAACTCTTAACCCTTTTCCTCCGGTGGCGTGGTCCCGAATACCCGGTCCCAAAAAAGATTGGAAACCCCGAATGCTTTATCGTGGTAGCGGTAATGGTGGAGGTTGTGATGCACCCAAAGCTTCCGGAGGGGCTTCGGCACTTTGGTTTTGTGCATCATATAATGGATGCAGGAATAAATAAGATACCCGAGAATAAACCCGGCCATGAATAAGAATGCAAAGCCGCCCATCATCAGCCGGCACACAAGGAAAACACAAGCCGAGATCAGTATTCCCGGCAATGGCGGCATGAATACTCTTTCTTCGGCCCGGGGATACTCATGATGGATGCCGTGAAGGATATACGTGAGTCGTTTCGCAAACCATGCTTCCGATGCCCAGTGAAAAATATAACGGTGGGCAAAATATTCGAAAAGGGTCCACGAAAATGTTCCCGCCCCAAATAATAGCAACGATACGGCCCAGCCTATATCCGTAAAATAATATCCCATCCCTGCAAAAGCAATAATAACGGATGAATAAGTGATCAATGTTATACTCAATGAAGTGTAAGTGAAAAATTCAAGAAAAGGGCTCCTGAAAATTCTTCCAATGTTCTTTTGTTCCGTTTGCATCATCGTCTTTCCAATAGGTCAGGGTGATCCATGCAAATTGTATTCCAGCAGGGTGCAAAGGCCTCCGGTGTGGCCATCTTGCAAGGGAATTAAGGCTTTTTGATGTATCTTTAATCGGATTTTTTTTCAAATTGGAACAGCATTTTCTCTTTTTTGAATAAACCATTTTCATTTACCCACGTCAAAGGCAAAACCTTTTGAAATGAGAAATTTTTTACCCATCGTCCTTTTATTTTGTGCATGTTCCCTGGCTGCCCAGAACAACATCAACATTTCCAATTATAATTTTGATGATACCGAACCGTATATCACGGTAAATCCTTCCAATCCCAACCAGCTCATCGCAGCCTGGATGAAAGTAACGGGGGTGCCGCAGATCAGCATTGCCGTTTCCTATTCATCCGATGGCGGCATCACCTGGAGTTCACCTGCTAACATGCCTTCATTACACAATAGTTTCCGAAGCGCTGATGTCTCCCTGGCGTATACCAACACCGGCACAGCTTACATCTGCTACATCAATTATGATCAGTATATGGATTCGGGATATGTGATGGTGGCAAAGACAACGGATAACGGTCAAACCTGGAGCACACCGGTGAAAGTGACCAGCGCACTGGAAAGTCCGGACCTGCCTATTGATCGGCCCTGGATCGCGGTGGACACCAGTGGTGGCCCTTATAACGGAAGGTTGTACGTGGTGAGTAAAAGTGTTGACATTGGCGCTTTGCCGCATCACATCTGGATGAAGACCTCGGGCGATGGAGGATTGACCTGGAGTTCGAGGCAGCAGGTCGATTACCCGAGTACGGTCGGCTTTATTACAAATTCGATGGGATCGATCGATGTGGGACCTGACGGCAATGTGTACATCGCGTACATGTCGTACGACACTGCACAAAGCGTTTTACCAAGAGTATTATTGAAAAAATCTGTGGATGGTGGCGCAAATTTTTCTCAAAACGTGATCGCGTATCCTGTGAGCAATTCGGCCATAACCGATTCCCTTTACCAGGGAAGTTATTGCCTGAAGGTAAACCCGGCTAACGCAAATAATCTCGTTTTCATTTGCACCGATGCACGCAATGGCGATCCCGACATCCTTGCCGTTCATTCCAATAACGGTGGCACCAGCTGGAATTTTACTCCCGCGCGCGTGAACCACGATCTGCAGGGAAATGGAGCGGGCCAGGAAATGTGCTGGGGAGGATTTTCTCCCAATGGCGTTTTTGCTGCCGTATATCGCGATCGCAGGAATGGGGGAACAAGCTCTTCTTCCAACTTTGAAGTGTATGCTTCGCTTTCGCTCGATGGAGGAAATACATTCCTGAATACCGATTACAAGATCAGCTCACAGCAGTCACCGGTGATCCCCATCGTAAAAGGAAATGATTTTTTAGGCGTGGCATTGACCAACAATTATCTCTTTACCGACTGGTGTGATAAGCGGACCGGCAATACCGAGATCTTTACTGCGCGCGATACGATCAACACGATCATTTCCGTAAAAGATATTCCCGCTCCTCCCGTTTTCAGCCTGGTCATATTTCCTAATCCCACCACCGACCGGCTATTTTATACTATTCATTGCGAAAATGATTATGATGATGCCGAGCAGGAGATCTACGATGTGAACGGGAAGTTCATCTCCGGTGGGTGCATAGGGCATTTGAAGGAAGGAGAAAATACAATGGTACTTTGGAACGATCGCAGGCAGGTGCTTGCTCCCGGGACTTATTTCATAAAAGTGACGATAGCGGGTAATACCGTTCAAAAAAAATTTATTGTATTAAAGAATTAAATGCTGCATTTTTTCTTTAGGAGGCCGCGCCTTCTCATTTCACTTACCCTTTCGCTTCTCCGGGTTTCCCCTTCATTTGGGCAGGAAAAACAGGATGAAGAAAATATTTGCATCTG
>DATDFI010000148.1:0-2838 GCA_036522695.1 Bacteroidia bacterium
CGGTGTAGTGGGTGCGCTTACGGGTTTTCATCCTTTTATCATTACGGCATTGGGTACGGATGTGCTCATCAGTCCGCAGCGTTCCAGGTTATACCGCATGCTCATACGCTTTGCGCTTCGCAGGGCCGATTGGGTGACCGCGATGGCCGATCACATGCGGGATGCCATTATCGGGCTCGGCATAACACCGGGAAAAGTGCAAACGGTGATCTTCGGCATCGATCCCAAAATATTCAATCGCAAGGAACGTTTCGTGCCGCAAAAGAAATTCGTTGTTACAAGTACGCGCAATTTTGAACCGGTGTATAATATCCCCTTGCTTATCGATGCATTGCGGATGGCTGCACCGAAGATCCCGGGACTGGAGGTGAACCTGGTCGGGGCGGGCACACAACGTGAAATGCTCGAAGGCCTGGTGAAAAGTTCTTCCCTCGAAAACGTAGTGCGCTTTCACGGCAAGGTGCCCCAGCCGCAGATCGCTGACACTTTGCGCGGCTCGCATCTTTTTGTTTCCACTTCTCTTTCTGATGGTAATAATGTTTCGCTTAATGAGGCCATGGCTTGCGGTGCCATCTCCATTGCTACTGATATTCCTGCGAACAGGCAATGGATCAGCGAAGGCGTGAACGGCTTCCTGGTGCCGGTGGACCGTCCGGATATCCTGGCCGGTAAAATTTTGTATGTTTACGAACACTACAGGCAGTTGGAAAGAAGGTCCATGGAACTGAATGACAAACTCATCAGCCAGTATGCATTATGGGAGGAGAACATGAGCGTGGTTGAAAATAAATACAGGGAGCTTTCCCGCAAAAAATGAAAAAGAAGATCGTTATCATCGGTGCCGGTGGTCATGGACGCGTGATCGCGGATCTCCTGTGCTTGTCAGCCGAATATGAATTGGTGGGTTTTGCCGATGATGGATTGATGAAGGGAGCGGAAGTGATGGAAGGGAAAAAAGTGTTGGCCGCGTCTTCGGAAAAAGAATTCCTTTCATCTCTTGCCACGCATTTCGTTGTGTGTCTTGGGAATAATTCCATTCGAAAAAAAATAGTTGAAGATCTTTCTGGCGTTATGCAGGCCGCCACATTGATCCATCCTTCAGCCGTTGTCTCCCGTCATGCTTCGCTTGGAGCAGGCACAGTGGTGCTTGCCAATGCGGTGATAAATGCGGGTTGTAAGATCGGGATCAATTGCATCATCAATTCGATCAGCCTTGTCGATCATGACTCCGTGGTCGGTGATCATGTTCACATCGCCCAGGGAACGGTGATCGGCAGCAATTGCCGTATTGCCGCAAATTTCAGTTCGGTTCCCGGCCAGGTCATTCCTTCCAATTCAACTGCAGGTTGACGACTTCGTCCATACATACGGCTGCAAACCGGAGAACTTTTTCAGAGGGTATGCACCTTCTTCTCCTTTCCCTGCTCGCATTTTCCATCCCGCTCCATATGCGCATAGCGCCTGTGATCATCGGGCTTCTTTTACTCAATTGGCTGCTCGGGGGGCAATGGAAAAACAAAGTAATACGACTGAAAGATAACCCATTCGCATTATTGCTTGCGGCATTGTACCTCTATTATGTTGCCGGTTTGCTTTGGACCAGCAACATGGATAGCGGCCTGCAGGACATTGAGACCAAACTTTCGATGTTGGTATTGCCGCTCGTGATCGTTTCATCACCTTCATTATCCCGAAGCGCTATTCATACCATACTCAACGGGCTTGTGGCGGGTTGTGTGCTTTCCATGCTCATCTGCATCGGGCATTCTGTTTATTCTTTTTATGATGAACGCTGGCAGGTCGCGCATGGGCTTCTGCATGATACTTACACCAATGTAGATTTCTTCTTTTCAAGCAGGCTTTCCGTTTTCGCTCACCCCAGTTATATGGCAATGTTCGTTAACCTTGCTTTGTTATACCTTTTCTATCGTTTGCTTTCTTGCGGAGGTAAAGCCCTGCCGCGCGCAAAAAAGCTCCTGCTCGTTATCCTCAATGCCTGCTTTTCCGTTTTCATTTTTTTTCTCGCTTCGCGCATGGGCATGATCACGCTCTTGCTTTCCTGGATCGGTGTGATCGTTTTTATCGTGGTAAAAAGAAAACTTTTTTTGTGGGGCGCAGGAACGCTCATCCTTTTGATCATCGGTTCCTGGTTCCTTTATACACATTCAGCCATCATTGCTTCACGCATTGATTATGCGCTGGAAACGTTGCGTTCGAAAAAGCTGGACAAAACCTCTTCGGAAAGCAGTGCGGTGCGTGTACTTATCTGGGAGCAGGCGCGAAAGGTGATCATGTACCATCCTTTGCAGGGTGCGGGCACAGGTGATGCGAAGGATGAATTGCTGGAACGCTACAGGATAGAAGGAATGAGTGGCGCGCTGGAACACAACCTCAATGCGCACGACCAATATTATCAAACCACCATTGCACTCGGGTTCCCGGGTGGAATTTTACTTTTACTCGCCATGTTCCTTCCTGTGTTCGTTCCCGGGAAAAGGGATCCTCTTTTCCTGTTCTTCATTTTGCTGGTGAGCCTTAATTTTTTAGTGGAGTCAATGCTCGAGACGCAGGCAGGTGTTGTATTCTTCGCTTTTTTCACCTCGCTTTTACTGGCAGCGGAGTATTCCCGCAGGAATGGCCCCATGCGTATCATGATACTTACGCAATATTTTCCACCCGAAGTAGGCGCCCCCCAGAACCGTTTATACGAGTTGGGGGTGCGGCTGGCCCGGAAAGGGGCCGAGGTGACCGTGATGACGGCCATGCCCAATTACCCGCAAATGCAGGTGCGTGACGCTTACAGGGGCAAAGTTTATTTTTTCGAGACAATGGAAAAGA
>DATDFI010000149.1:0-6126 GCA_036522695.1 Bacteroidia bacterium
AGTTTACAGTCTCAGGTTTACAGTTTAAAGTTCAACCGTACAAGATCAACTGCAAACTTGAGATCATAAACTGTAATTACAATTACCATTTCCCTCCCGCACCACCTCCTCCGAAACTGCCGCCACCAAAACCACCGAAGCCTCCGCCACCTCCACCACCACCAAAACTACTTCCACCTCCAAAGCTTCCGCCCCAATAAGTGCCACCGAAACGGGTCATCGTCATTCCGCCTCCGCCCCCGCGCGTGAACAGGAAAAGAATAAAAAGAACAATGAGTGCAATGATGAGATGTTTTACAAATCCTCCACCCTGCTTCCCGGCATACTCATCGGTATTATACTCTCCCTTTGCAAAACCTTCCAGCTTCTCAACCGCACTGCGAATACCTTCGTAATAATTTCCTTCTTTAAAATTAGGGATGATCTCCTTCTCAATGATGCGGTGAGCAATAAGGTCGGGGATGGCGCCTTCCAGTCCCCGGCCCACTGCAATGAACACATCGCGCGAGCCGGCCGCACCCATGGGATCTACCACGAGCAGCACCACACCATTATCGAACTTCTTTTGCCCTACACTCCATTTGTCACCAATGCCGGTAGCAAATTCCTCGGCACTTAAGCCGTTGGTGGAATCTACAATTACAATGGTGATCTGGTTGGAAGTGCTGTTGGAAAAATTTACAAGGTCCTGTTCGAGTGCGCGTGTTTCTTCGCCCGTAAGGAATTCCGGGGCCCTGGCAGAAAGATTATTGACGAGTCTTTGAGGAGAAGGACGATCGGGAATATCGCGCTGCGCAAAGAGCAGGACAGAACCCAGCATCAACACTGCAAGCGAAACTATTTTTTTGATGCCCATCTCAGTGTTTATTGAAGGTTACCTCGTTACTCAACTCATCCTTATCATCGTCACGGTGCGGAAAATATTTTTGCAATTGCATCCCGGCTTCGATGATCCCTTCGCACAATCCTTCCGTGAATTGTCCCTGTTTGAAGCGTTCGAGCATTTTATCGCGGACGCTGTTCCAGAAATCATCCTTCACTTTTTCATGTATGCCTTCATCCCCATAAATGGCGAATTGGCGGTCTTTCACAGCGAGGTAAAAAAGTACGGCATTGCGTTCGCGCGTATGATGCATTTTCAATTTTGCAAAGACCTTTTGGGCGCACTCCACCACATCGCCTTTACAGCGCTCATCGATATGCACGCGTATCTCACCCGAAGTGTTACGTTCAGCCTGCTCTATCGCTTTGCGAATGGAAGTTTTTTGTTCTTCCGTGAAGAACTTAGCCGCGCTGGCCATTATTTATTGTCCTTGAAATCGAATTTAACCTTTGGTGCCTGGTCGGCCCCTTCCTGTGCGTTGAAATAAGGACGGGTATTGAAATGGAATAATCCCGCCCAGATACTACGCGGGAAGATCTGGATATAAGTATTGTAATCCCGCACCACATCATTGAAATCGTTACGCGCTTTCGCAATACGGTTCTCGGTGCCCTCCAGTTCCACACGCAGGTCGTTGAAACCCTCGTTAGCCTTCAGGTCGGGATAATTCTCCGCCACTGCGAGTAACCGTCCAAGTGAGGAGGACAAAGCGCCTTGTGCCTGTTCGAACTTCTGCATGGATTCCTCATCCAGCTTGGAGGGATCGATAGTGATCTTTGTGGCGTTTGCACGAGCATTGGTCACATCAACAAGGGTTGATTTCTCAAAATCAGCATAGCCCTGCACGGTTTGAACGATATTAGGAATAAGATCCATCCTGCGCTGGTATGCCACCTCCACCTGCTTCCAGGTAGCTGTTACATTCTCATTCTTGATCACCATCTGGTTGCGGGAATTGCAGGCATTGAAGCCGAGCAGGATGAAGAGAAAACCGATAACTCCAAGGGTAATAAGGCCTTTATTCATGTTTTTTTGTTTTTGGTGTGTGTTTCCCGGTCAGTCAAAGCAGGTGCCACCGGTTCATGCGCTAAGATAAATGACAGAATGACGCAAAGGCATGGCGGTTTAATGATTATTTTTGCAGGCACCAATGACAATACATGTAAATAAGATAGCGGAGCTGGGCGGACATAAAGGAGCCGTTTACACCCTGGAGCCGGCCCGCGAGCCCAACCTCTTCTTCTCAGGCAGCAGCGACCGGGTTTCGGCCCTGTGGGACCTTGGAACCAATGAGCCTACGGGTTTCGGAGCCCAGTTCCCTTCCATCGTTTTCTCCCTGTGCTATATCAAAGGGAAAAATTTGCTGCTCACCGGCACTTCCAACGGCAGTTTGCATTTTATTAACCTGGACAAAAAAGAAGAGATCAAGATCATCCAGCTTACGGAATCGGGAACGAATAAACACATCCCGGGAATATTCGATATTAAATTTCATGAGCCGAGCGGCAGGATATTTTGTGCGGGAGGCGATGGAACTTTCTCTGTTTGCGATCTCGCGACCATGAGCATGGTGAAGATCCGCAAGCTGTGCACGGAAAAAACGCGTTGCATAGAGATCAATGAAGCGAGAAAGGAAATTGCGGTGGGATGCGGTGACGGGGTGATCTGGATCTTCGACCTGCATACTTTAGAGGAGAAAAAACATTTTGAAGCGCATAAGCTCTCGGCCAACGCGGTGAAGTACGACCCATCAGGGAGATTTTTACTGAGCGGTGGGCGCGATGCCCACCTGCGGGTGTGGGATGCGGAGAATGGTTTTGAGAATGTTCGATCCATTCCCGCGCACAACTTCGCCATTTACAGCATCGTCTTTAACCCGGCAGGAGATCTGTTCGCAACGGCCAGCCGGGACAGCTCCATCAAGATATGGGATGCCAGAACTTTTGAACTGCTTAAAGTGATCAACAAGGATAAATTCCCTTCGCACAAAAGCTCTATCGATAAATTGCTGTGGAGCGACTACAAGAACATCCTGGTTTCATCCGGTGATGACCGGATGATCATGCTTTGGGATGTTAAAAATTTGTAGTTCGTAGTTTGTAATTCGATACGCATTCCCTTCCCTGCAAAAGAAGAATATTCGGTCAACGCAGGAGAATTTGAAAGTTGAATTGCTAATTTGATATATCATGAATGTAACGGCAAAGAACGAAATTGAAAAAGAGATCGCTGACCTGGAAAAGGAGCTGATGGCTCAACAGGAAAAGCTAACCGCTTTGAGAAAAAAAATCCCGGCCGTTGAAGTGGCCGACTACATTTTTAAAGACAAGGACGGGAAGGAAATAAGGCTTTCCGAAATGTTCGGGGACAAAAAAGAGCTCATGCTTGTTCATAATATGGGAAAGGGTTGTCCGTACTGCACGCTTTGGGCGGATGAGTACAATGGCGTCATACACCACCTGGAGAATCGTGTCCCTTTCGTGGTGATCTCACCCGATGCCCCTGAAGTGATGAAAAATTTTGCCGGGGGACGTAACTGGAAATTCAGGATCTATTCGAGTGCCGGAAATACCTTTAAGAAAGATGTGGGTTTTGAAACGGAAGATAAAATGGTGCTGCCCGGGGTTTCTGTTTTCAGGAAAGATGATGCGGGAAAGATCTGGCATGCCAATAAAGCTTCTTTCGGCCCCGGGGACCTTTTTTGCGGACTCTGGCATTTTTTCGATCTGCTGGAGGATGGCGCGGGGAACTGGAACCCTAAGTACAATTATTAGCCGGAGTTAGGAGCTTGGTGTTCAAATAGCTTTTACAATGAGAGGAAATCCTTCGGGATCGGTTGAACAATGGGTGACTTCCCTCAACAGCGGGCAGCAAATGATGCTGATCCTCGGGGGAATTTTATTTTTTATTGTTGTAAGGGCCATTTACAGGAACTACTGGAACATTATCGACTTCTTTCGCAATCGAAAGAAAAAGCGCGAAGCCACGAAATAATATTATACCGGGCGAACTGCAAACTGCGGACCACAAACTATCTTTTATCTTTGTTCATGCTTCGTAAATCCCTTGTTTTCTCAGTCGCAATTCTTTTGGCCTGGGTCCTTTCTCCCATAGAGGAAACCTTGTCCTGGGGTTTTTTCGGGCATAAGCGCATTAACAAAATGGCGGTGTTCACGCTCCCGCCCGAGATGATCGGCTTCTATAAAAAGCACATCGATTACATCACCGATCATGCCGTGGATCCCGACCGCAGAAGGAACGTGAACCCCGATGAAGCACCGCGGCATTACATCGACCTGGATCATTATGGCGCGCATCCCTTCGATTCCATTCCAAAATGGTGGAAGAATGCTGTGAAAAAATATTCGGAAGATACCTTGATGGCTTACGGGATCGTTCCCTGGCACATCGAAAAAATGGTTTTCCGTCTCACCGAGGCTTTCAAAAAAGAAGACCTCGATTATATCCTGCGCTGTTCGGCCGATATCGGTCATTATATTGCCGATGCGCATGTTCCCCTGCACACTACTGAAAATTATAACGGTCAACTGACCGGCCAAAAAGGTATTCACGGTTTTTGGGAATCCCGCCTGCCCGAACTGTATGCCGATAAGTACGATTACTTCGTAGGCCGTGCGGTGTATATTGAAAAGCCCATCGATGCAGCATGGAATGCCGTGAAAGGAAGTTATGCGGCCAAAGATTCGGTGCTGAATTTTGAAAAGGAGCTGAATGCAAAATTCCCCCCTGACAAAAAATATTCATACGAAACACGGGGCAACCAAACCCTGCAGGTTTACTCGGAAGAATATTCAAAGGCATACAACGACCTGATGAACGGGATGGTGGAGCGGAGGATGCGGGCTTCCATACTGCTCGTTGGAAGTTTATGGTATACCGCCTGGGTGAATGCAGGCCAGCCCGACCTGGGCCGCCTCGACAACAAAGAGATTTCCGACTCCCTCAAAAAAGTACAAAGCGAAGAAGAAGAAATGTGGAAGAAAGGAACGCTTAGATCGAAGGGGCATGATGATTAGTTATTCGTTACCCGTGACGCCCAATTGGCCTCTGACGAATAACTTTCAACTTCTTCTCCCCTATTTCCCCCTTCCCCACTTACCCCTTACCCTTTTAAAATACCGTTCATAAAAAATCCTCCCCTGTTCTCCCAATCTTCTTAACTTGCTGCTTATTTTAAAAAATCCATCTCATGAACCGTTACGGTAAGTTCTTATCTCTCAGCGCTACGCTGCTCATTTTGGCCTCCTGCGGGAACAACAAGACCGAAGAAAACAACCAGGTCACTGCCAAGATCCGGGGTGTGGATAAAAGTTTCCTCGACACCACCGTTAAGCCCGGTGACGACTTTTACACCTATGCCAACAACGGTTGGCTGAAAAAAACGGAGATCCCGTCAACAGAAGGTATCTGGGGGATCTTCAGCGTTCTTAAAGATGAGGTGAACGACAAGCTGAAAAAGATCGCTGAGGATGCGGCTTCCGCAAAATCTCCTGCGAAAGGAAGTAACCCCCAGCTTGTAGGCGATTTTTATGCCAGCGGGATGGACTCGGCAAAGGCCGATCAGCTCGGGATCAGCCCGCTTACTCCCGTTCTCGATAAGATCAAAGCTATAAAGGATAAGAAAGAATTATCGGGCATGAATGCCGAATTGCATTCGCATTTCATATTCGCCATGTTCACCATGTATGTGGGACAGGATGCGCGTCACAGCGACCGAATGGTTCCCATGTTCAGCCAGGGAGGCTTGGGGTTGCCCGACCGTGATTACTATACCCGCCAGGACGAGGACAGCAAACAGATACGCGCCAAATACCTCGAGCACATTAAGAATCTTTTGACCCTGATGGGCGAGAAAGAAGGCGATGTGGCCAAGGAAGCCGATGCCATCCTCAAGCTGGAAACTTCGCTTGCGAATATTTCATGGACCAACGTGGAGAACCGCGACCCTGTAAAAACTTACAACAAACGCTCTATTGCCGACCTCGCTAAAATGTGCCCCTCCTATAACTGGAGTGAGTTCATGAGCAAAGTCGGTATCACCGGCATTGATTCCGTGGTGGTAAGCCAGCCTTCCTTTTACACCGGTCTCGAAAAAGTGATCAACAGCACTCCCCTCGATGCATGGAAAATTTACATGCAGGTGGGCGTTGTGGACAACAACTCACCCTATCTCGGCAGCAAATTCGAAAAAGAAAGTTTCGATTTCTATGACAAAACATTAT
>DATDFI010000150.1:0-10798 GCA_036522695.1 Bacteroidia bacterium
GATGCCACGCTTACTCTTTTCGACAGCAAGGGAAATAAGGTGAAACAGGTGCCGGTGTTCGTGGACGAGTTGCACATCGATCACAGCGAACTTGCCGCGGGAACCTACCTGTACCTGATCTCATCCGGCAATAAGCAGATCGCTTCAGGGAAATTGGTGGTGGAATAGAAGGAATTTGAATGGTGAGAAATTCGAAGATAGGCCGGGATCAATACTATTTCATACAAACATTCTCCACGAAGCTCCGCAACTTTTCTCCCATCTATTTCGGCATGCAATTGACAGTATCGTAAAGGTCATTCCCGTTTGCAACCGTAAATATTTTTTCAAAAACCCCTTCCGGCATTTCGATCTTTATGGAATGGATCTTTTTAGTGCGCAACTGCTCCAGGTTGTCCGATCCTGAATCAAAACCGAATTTTGCATCACCGTAGCAATTCTTCTCCCCGTTATTTTCCTTCTCGAGCCAGGTCCCATCGGCAAAAGTGATCAGTATCTTACTGCCCGGCTCAACACACACCGGCCACAAGCCGAAACCATGCAGGCTCACTTCGAGCTTGCAATCCGAGCTGTACACCACGCTCACATTCCACCCGCTTTTATTATCGGCAGTTACCATCACCGGTTTCCTGGAGATCAAAAAGAAACCGTTAGTGGAATCGCCCTCGCTCATGATCCATTTCCCCAACATCCCTTTTAAAAGGTGAGAAACCGAATCGATCTTTTTATCGCAGGAGTAATAACCCATGTCTTCGTACTGGGGTTCGGAGTAAGTGGTATCAACGGAATTCTGCAATTGCTGGGCCAGCACTTTCATCATCGAATCCATGGCAAGCGAATCCGTTAATTGCTTATTGTAATCGTTCGAGTAATCAATATCCAGGTGAACCTCCTCGATCAGCTTCCATCCATGAATACTTTTCAGGCAGTCACGCATGCGGAAGGTGCCCTTTTTACCACTCACTGCATCCGTAAAAAACACCTTCACTTTTGAAACACTTACGCCTTTCTCGTTGTTGGTGCCGAATTCCACGTGATCGAGTTTGGCGTTGGAAATGTTGATGCCGCTGCCGGCCAGTTCCTCGCTCACCTCCTGGAAATTAACCAGTGACTTCAATACCGGGGATTCCCGCTGGAATTTTTCACGCGTATAATTCTTCTGCTCAGCATCCATGGAAGCGGACTTGAGCAAAGCCTCAAATTCCTTTTCATTTATATACAGGGATTGGAAAGCCGTAGCGTCTTTCTTTTTGAACGCATTAAAAACGGCTTTGCCCAGGTCCTCGGGGGTTTTACATTTCTTCCCTTTGGCAAGTGTTACTGAAGGAATGATGAAGAACAACACGCTTATGGCGCTCAAAAAAACATTTCTCATATTGATCCTGTGTTTGTTTAACAAATGTACACGCTTTGGCATAACCCTGCCGGTGTACCTTCTTACAGATAATTTCCCCCACCGTTTTCCATATCCGAAAATCATTATCTTTACGACCTCGTCCCCGAGTGCATTAAACTACCAGGCAACATCATGTCATTTAAGACCTCTCTTCGCACCCTGCTGAATCTCCTGATGCTTTGTTCATTTACAGGGCTTTTTGCGCAAACCGCTACCGTTCGCGGATTCGTTTACGATAAAAAGAACCTCGAATCCATTCCCTCGGCCAGTGTACAGCTTGCCGGCACCAAGTATGGGGTGGTAACCGATGTGAACGGGTATTTCCAGGTTTCGGGCATCCCGGCCGGTACATACGACATTAAAGTGACCTTTCTCGGTTACGATACGGTCTTCATGAAGATCACGCTCAGCGCAGGCGATATCATCAGCAAAAAATTCTACCTCAGTGAATCGATAAAGAACCTGGGAACAGTAGAGATCAACGTGCACGACCAGATCAAACAGAACGAGGTGAACGTCTCTTACATCCCGGTAACGGTGGAGGACATCAAGAAGATCCCCTCGGTGGGTGGTGAGCCCGATTTCGCCCAGTATGTGCAGGTGCTTCCCGGTGTTACTTTCACGGGCGACCAGGGCGGACAGTTATATATACGCGGAGGAACACCTATCCAGAACAAGGTATTGCTTGACGGGATGATCGTTTACAATCCTTTCCACTCTATCGGTTTGTTCTCTGTTTTTGATGCCGACATTATCCGCAATGCAGATGTATATACGGGAGGTTTCCCTGCGGAATATGGCGGCAGGATCTCTTCGATCATGGACATCACCACGCGTGATGGAAATAAAAAACGCATTGCCGGGAAATTCTCGGCCAGCACTTTTGGTGCGAAGACCATTCTTGAAGGCCCCCTCTTTAAACCGAAAAAGAAAAAGTCCGTATTCAACAGTTCTGACGAGATCCGTACGGCCATCCAACAGAATTCCGGGTCTATCGATTCGCTGAATAAAGAGTACAAGCGCATGGATTCGGCAGCCAAGGTGATCCTGCTCGAGAAAACCAAGATCAGCGCGAACCTATTGAAGATCGCATCGGACAGTAATTTCAAAGCACTGGCTGGTCCGCTTAACGAACAGATCAAACATTTGCAAGGCCGCATCGACAGTGTGAACACCCTGATGAAGTTCAACCGCGGTGAGCTGGATAAACGCAATATCACCAGCGCGCTGCTCAACAAGGAACTGAACGATTTTGATGCTGTTGGCGGAAGTTCTTCCTTCCTGCTTTCCGCAAAAACATCCTACCTTGATAAAACGTCCAAGGTAATTTATCCATACACCGATACCACCGGCAACGGTTTGCCCTACAGCTTTTCGGATTTTTATGGTAAAACATCGTTCAGTTCGGCCAACGGAAGCAAGATCAACCTCTACGGTTTCAACTTTAACGATGTGGTGAACTACACCGGCATCTCCAACCTGAACTGGAAATCTTATGGTGGAGGAAGCAATTTCGTGCTGGTACCCAGCAACTCTCCCATCCTGGTGGAAGGTTCTTTTGCTTATTCGAAATACGGCATCACGATGACCGAGGCCGACAGCAGCCCTCGCTCCAGCGATATCAATGGCTTCAACATGGGCCTTAACTTTACTTATTTTAAAGGTAACAGTGATATCAAATACGGTATTGAAGTCCTGGGCTTCCATACCAATTTCCAGTTCTACAATACCGTGAATCGCCTCATCGCACAGGATGAGAACACCACCGAACTTGGCGGTTACATACGTTCCACCATCCGGAGCAAGAACAAAAAAATAATTTTAGAGCCCGGCTTCCGCCTGCATTACTATGCATCGCTGCGTGAACTTTCGCCCGAACCGAGACTCGGTTTGAAATGGAATGCGTTTGAAAAAGTGCGCTTCAAATTTGCGGGAGGTTTGTATTCACAGAACCTGCTCAGCGCAACATCCGACCGTGACGTGGTGAACCTTTTTTACGGTTTCCTTTCGGGCCCGGACAACCTGCAAACGCAATTCATGAATGAGAAAGGCCAGTTGGAGCCGGTGAAATCGCACCTGCAAAAAGCTTGGCATGCCATAGGCGGTGTGGAGTACGATATCATGAAGCACCTCGACCTGAACGTGGAAGCTTACTTTAAAGATTTCAACCAGCTCACCAACATCAACCGCAACAAATTGTTTGATGACGATGCCGATCACGTAGCCGTACCGGACAGTCTTAAAAAAGATTTCATCGTGGAAACGGGTAAGGCGCGCGGTATCGATTTCCTGCTTAAATACGATTACAAGCACCTTTACATATGGGCGGTGTATTCGCTGGGTTATGTTACGCGCTGGGACGGAAGCCAGGAATACGTACCGCACTTCGACCGGAGGCATAACATGAATTTTGTTTGTTCCTATACTTTCGGAAAGAACCTGGACTGGGAAGCGGATGTGCGCTGGAACCTTGGATCGGGATTTCCTTTCACCAAAACAGCAGGGTTTTACGAGAACCTGGTATTTGCCGATGGAATCAACACCAACTATACTACCAGCAACTACAATCCCAACAGTCCCACTTCTAACAGCCAACTGGGTATTTTATACGGAAAGCTGAACGATGGCCGCCTGCCTTACTATCACAGACTGGATGTTACCGTTAAAAAAAGCTGGGCCACCGGTGAAGAGTCGAAGCTGGAACTGGCGGTTGGATGTACCAATGTTTACAACAGGGCCAATATTTTTTACTTTGACCGTATACGCTATAAACGCGTGAACCAGTTACCCATCATGCCCAGTGTTAATATGACCTGGAATTTTTAGGATCCATCTGTTAAACTGTAAAGCCTCCTGTTAAGCCGGGAGGCTTTTTTATTGCTGGTATATTAATTGTTGCCCTTTCGCACACACCTTCCCTCATGCGGTCCTTTTTACCCTTCCTGCTCGCACTTTTATTGTTTGCATCCTGCCGCTCGCTGCAAAATTTCAGTATTGAAAAACGGCATTACAGGACGGGCTATCATATAGATCTTAGCCGGGGGCATATCCCCAATACTGAAGACCATTTATCGAATGAAAATGCAGGGATAAAACGCCAAGAACTCAAATACATCAACTATGAGATTTCCACGGTTCCAGGTCCTGAACTGGAACATTTGAGCCAACGCTCTTCCTCGGTAAAAGCTTCCCTCATTCCAACCCTAAGCGCCCCGCAGCCCATCGCACCCCTTCCCACCGATTCCGATGAGCCGGCTCCAACAAAAAAGAAAGGAATAGGCCTGCCCGGGCTCGCCATTACCGGGGCCTTTATGGGTGATGCCGGGCTTGCTCTTGGCTATTTCACATCCTTCCTCATGCCCTGGGTGATCATCGCCATTTCACTTTTTTTCCTGGGCATTATTTTCATAATGACCGGCATGCACATTCGCCAGCAAGGCCCCCACGACTCCTGCTCAGGCATACTGGTCCTGCTTTGTATGGTGTTCATCCCGCTTTATGTGATCGGGTACATCATTTATAAGGCCATCAAAAGCTCGGTAAACAGGCATCATTAATCTTTGTCTCCCTGCAACCTTCCCTCTGCCGGGCACGTCATATATACAGTCCTAACAATCTTTGGGTTTTTATCAACAAAACGTAACCCTGCATTGCCATTAAGCGTTTAATTAGCAACTTTTTATAACACCCCCGCATGAGACAGTTAAAAATTACCAAACAGGTCACCAACCGCGAGACCGCTTCGCTGGATAAATACCTGCAGGAAATAGGTCGTGTTGACCTTATTACTGCCGAGGAAGAAGTGGAACTTGCAAAGCGCATCAAACAGGGCGACCAGCTCGCGCTTGAAAAACTTACCAAAGCCAATCTTCGTTTCGTGGTATCGGTATCCAAGCAATACCAGAACCAGGGTTTGAGTTTGCCCGACCTTATCAATGAAGGCAACCTGGGCCTTATCAAAGCCGCGCAACGTTTTGATGAAACGCGTGGTTTCAAATTCATTTCATATGCGGTGTGGTGGATACGCCAGAGCATTTTGCAGGCTTTGGCCGAGCAATCACGCATTGTGCGTTTGCCTTTGAACAAGATCGGCTCCATCAACAAGATCAATAAAACATTCGCGATACTGGAACAACAGTTCGAGCGGGAGCCCAGTGCCGATGAGATCGCGAAGGTGCTCGAGATATCCGAGATCGATGTGAAAGAATCGATGAAGACAGGAGGACGCCATGTTTCCATGGATGCGCCTTTGGCCACCGGTGACGACAGTGGCAGCAACATGTACGAGGTGATGGAGGCGGAAGACAGCCCGAGTCCCGAAAAAGGTTTGATCAACGAATCACTGCGCAGGGAAATAGAACGTGCCTTGTGCACCCTTACCGCGCGAGAGGCCGATGTGCTCCGCTTGTATTTCGGCCTGAACGGTGAACATGCCATGACGCTGGAGGAGATCGGAGAAAAGTTCGACCTTACCCGCGAGCGCGTCCGCCAGATCAAGGAGAAGGCCATTCGCAGGCTCAAGCATACTTCACGCAGCAAACTACTGAAAATGTACCTGGGAGCTTAACATATTCTGAAAAGAATTCGAACCCCGTGAGAGATCGCGGGGTTTTTATTTTAGAAAAGGCCGGGGATCATCTTTCCTTTACATAGTAGAAGTAGAGCTTATTTGCCTTACGCACCGGGAATTCCTTTTCTCCCCACAGATCGTCCATATCGGCAAACACCAGGCAACACCCGGCCTTTGCAGCTTTTATTTTCATTTGCCGGAGCTCATTTTCGTTAAGTGCTTCAAGTGTTTTTACCTCGGAACGCACCGGGATAAAAGCCTCACCCTTTACTTTGAATTTGTGCGGTGGGTTTTTCTTTATCATGAGCCGGACATCCACCTTTTGCCAATCACTGCTGTCCTTAACATCACAGTTTTGAGCAAAAAGGTATGCGGGGAAAACAAACAGAAGCAACAGAAGTGGTGTGCGCATAAGTTTATTTTACGGAACCATTGTTCTCTAACCTCTTCAAAAACACCTCCACCTGCTCCCTAAAACCTGATTTGAGTTCAGGGTCGGTGATGCCATGCTCATCTGAAAAATTATGCGTGAACGAAGGCAATGAAAACGAAACAATGATATTGGCATCGAATTCCGGGAAAAAAGTCTGGGCGGTTTGCATCACGTTCTTCCCTCCTCCCCGGCCGGGTGAAGTACTGAGCAGGAACATGGGTTTATGCATGAAAAGCTTTTTATCCACCCGCGATACCCAATCGAAAATATTTTTGAATGCCGCGGTATAACTGCGGTTGTGCTCGGCCAGCGAACAGATGATGGCATCGTGCGTGCGGATGAGTTCAAGGAACTCGTACACCTTTTGCGGAAAACCCGTTTCCTTTTCACGATCGATGCTGAACAGCGGCATTTCAAAATCATTAAGATCAATGAGCGTGCTGAGCTGCCTCGGAAAAAAGCGAAGGGTGTATTGCACCAAGCGTTTATTGATGGAGGCACGGCTGTTGCTGCCCGCAAAGGCCAAAATGCGAAGCGAGGTGAGCGGGGAGGTGGAAACTTCGGGTTGTTCCTTCGGTTTTTCCTTATTTTCTTCTTTTTGCAAGGGGATGGTTTCTTCCATTTTTGATGATCTCTATGCGAAGGTATCCCGAAAGGATATGTACAAAGGAAAAAATTCGATGAGCAGGAATTATTTTATCACGTAATTCACCGGGAGGACCATTTTCACTCTTACCGGTTTACCATTGATTTTTCCAGGGGTCCATTGGGGCATATGGCTGATCACGCGCATAGCTTCTTTATTCAGCCCCGGCCCGCCCGATACTCCCTTTTCCAGTTTCACATCACTTATGCTTCCATCCGTATTCACCACGAAACTCACATATACCCTGCCCTGCACCCCAGCTTCTTTTTCCATCTCCGGGTAAATGATGTTTTTCTGAATGTATTTATACCATTCCGTATCTCCTCCCGGGAACTTAGGCATCTCTTCGGCATAAGTGAATACTTCGGGGTCGCCATAATTGAGTGGTGGGACCTCCGTTAATTCATTCCTTTCTCCATTAATATTTATCCCCGGTTTGCTGATATGATCTTCTCTTTTGTACTGGATATTCCGGATCAAATGACCCTGCTCGTCCCACTCCTTATAACTTCCATCCAGGTATCCTCCCGAATAATTTCCCTCGCTCTTCTTTTTCCCGTTCTCGTACCATTCCGTAAACGTTCCATCCAAAGCATCAGCCGAAAAATTTTGTTCCACCTCCAGCTTCCCGGATGAATAATAAGTTGCCCATCTGCCATTCTTCTTATCATTCACATAATTTCCTTCCGAAGATCTTCTCCCATCTTTAAAGTAAATATTATCCGGGCCATTCTTTACATCGTCCTTATAATAGCATTCCTCGTAAAGCAACCCGTCAGCAAAATAAAATCTTGAGACCCCGCTTTTTAAACCTTTTTTATACCGCTCTTCCGATAATTTAATTCCTTCCTTACTCCATTTTGTCCAAACGCTATCGTTCTCCATCTTTCCATCTGCGAGTACCATTCTCATTTCTTCGCCTGACTTTACATCCTTTGCGCTGTAAGTGGCAGTGACCTCGTAATATTTTTTTCCATGCTTGTACAATTCGAGGCGGGTCCATTGATCGTAACCCTGGTTCGAATGCGTTCTTAAAAGAACCTGGAGGAGCGAATCATCGCTATACCATTCATCACGATAAGGAAAGAGGCCGTTCTGGTAGATCCAATGACCTGTTTTGCGGTTAGCGCTGTAATGGCCCTCCACTATTATACGGCCCTGTGCGTCCTTTTTCAAAAAGATACTGTCGCGTTTACCATTTTTAAAATATCCTGAAGAGCTTTGCTGAGAACCCTTGTACACGGTATGCCATTCGCCATACGGTTTTCCCCCGCTGAATTTCATTACCGAATCATACACATACTGCCCATACAAATTCTTCACACTGATGGTCCAGGTGCTGTCGCGTTCCCCGTTCCTGTACCAGCCACTTTGCTCTTGCCATGAACTTTCAAGATACGGCCCGTCAAGCTTGCCCTCGTTATTATAGTACGCGATGGATTTGATGGTTCCGTCCTTGTTCCACTCCACCCACTCGCCTACCCTGTTGCCATGATGGTAATGACCCTTGATCTTGATATGGAACATATCGTACCGCTTCACATAACGCCCGTTACGCTGCGCCTGTAAAGCGGGGCTGAACCATGAGAAGATGAAAATGAAAAAAAGTGATATGCGCATTACATTAAACGATTTTGATATTTGCGCTCGAGTTCTTTAGTGTACCCGAGATGCATAGCAGGGTTGAGATCGTGAAGCGCGAGCAATAATTGTTTTGTATCCCGGCCGGGGATGGCCTTATCGGAAACCGAATATGATTTTCCTCCCCTGAATTTCATGATCACACTGATAGTAACATGCCCGCGATTATTATAATGGAATACATAAGCCCACACCAGTTCCTTAGGCTGGTATTGCAAAAGGTCCTTGTATTTTTCAGCACGTTTGCCGGTCCAGTTGAGCCATTGGTCCAGCGCCCAGGGCGAAGAAAAGAGCAGTCCCATGCTCCAAAACAATATCAATATCCCGGTTTGCTCACTATGTCTCGCCCCGAAAGAAACGCACTCACCCAACACGATAAAAAATATCCCGAGGAAAACGCCAATACGGGTGCCTCTTTTCGCCACCTTAACGTTCGCATCAATAATGCTGAAAATATATTCGAGGGCCATAAAATCTACTTTCCCTTATCGATGAAGATAGCCCTTTAATTCCATATAACCCGGGTCGGTTACTGGGCCCAAATTCCTTGAACAACAGCCCGCTGGCGGTTTAAAATTAATTGCTTAAGTTTGCACCCTTTAAAAGTAAAAATACAATTTACATTTCTGATTTTTAATAGCTTAAACTATGAACGACTACATTATTTATCTCATTCCCGCCCTTGGAATACTGGGCTTATTAGTGACCGCCATTAAATCGGCATGGGTTGCAAAGCAACCTGCCGGTGATGAAAAAATGCAGGAACTTTCGGGCTACATTGCTAAGGGCGCTCTCGCCTTTTTGAAGGCCGAATGGAAGATACTTTCTTATTTCGTGATCATTGCTGCCGTGCTGCTCGCCTGGTCGGGCATGGCCACTGGCGCTAACTCCAGCCCCGTCATCGCTCTTTCTTTCGTGATCGGTGCAGTGTCATCGGCTGTTGCAGGATATATAGGAATGCGCATCGCAACCAAAGCAAATGTGCGCACCACGCAGGCTGCACGCACTTCACTTGCCAGCGCACTTAAAGTTTCGTTCACCGGTGGATCGGTGATGGGACTGGGTGTGGCCGGACTTGCGGTGCTGGGCCTGGGATCTCTTTTTATAGTGTTCTATCAAATGTTCGTGGTGAGCCAGGGCAAAGGCGTGAACGGTGAGGAAATGGCGAAGGCCCTTGAAGTGCTCGCAGGATTTTCGCTGGGCGCTGAGTCCATTGCGTTGTTTGCGCGCGTGGGCGGAGGTATTTACACCAAAGCAGCTGACGTTGGTGCCGACCTGGTTGGTAAAGTGGAAGCCGGCATCCCTGAAGATGACGTGCGCAACCCTGCTACCATTGCCGATAACGTAGGTGATAACGTAGGTGATGTAGCCGGGATGGGTGCCGACCTTTTCGGTTCTTATGTGGCCACCATTCTTGCTACAATGGTCTTAGGCCGTGAGATCGTTTCTGCCGACAAGTTCGGTGGGATCGCTCCTGTATTGTTACCCATGGTGATCGCGGGGCTCGGAATTATTTTTTCCATCATCGGGATGTTCTTTGTGCGCATTCGCGATGAAAAAGGAAATGTACAGGCCGCATTGAATATGGGCAACTGGTCATCTATCGTTTTCACCGCCATTGCAGCATTTTTCCTGGTGAAATGGATGTTACCGGATAGCATGACGATCCGTGGAGTTACATTCACCAGCATGGATGTATTTTATGCCATTGCACTCGGCCTCGTGGTAGGCGCATTGATGAGCATCATCACAGAATATTACACTTCGATGGGCAAGCGCCCCGTTCTTTCCATCGTTCGCCAATCAGGAACCGGGCATGCCACCAATATCATCGGTGGTCTTTCGGTGGGAATGGAATCAACCGTTCTTCCCATCATAGTACTTGCGGGTGGTATTTACGGCTCGTATTATTTTGCAGGATTATATGGTGTTGCCATTGCTGCCGCAGGAATGATGGCGACCACTGCGATGCAATTGGCGATCGATGCTTTCGGTCCCATTGCAGATAATGCAGGCGGTATTGCCGAGATGAGCCAGTTACCGGAAGAAGTTCGCCACCGCACCGATAATCTCGATGCTGTTGGTAACACCACCGCGGCAACAGGAAAAGGT
>DATDFI010000151.1:0-4075 GCA_036522695.1 Bacteroidia bacterium
AGCTTAATGATCCCCGCGCTGGTGGTGCTTGGTGATGCCATCGCTTTGTTCGGGTCATGGGTGGCGGTGAATATAAAAGGGGCCGTGAGCTTCCGCCTGTTTTTCGCGCAGGTGTTCGCGGAACTGCGCTTTGTGGATCTTATTCCCTCCCTCATCAAAACATTCTTCTTCGGGATGGCGGTGGGGTTGATCGCCTGTTACAAAGGCTACCATTCCAATCGCGGTACGGAAGGAGTGGGAGAGGCATCCAATCAATCGGTGGTGATCGCTTCGTTGCTGATCTTTTTCATCGACATGGTGGCAGTGCAGGTGACGAGTTTTTTTCTCTGAATCATGGAAACAATAGCAAACAGGCCGGGAGAACACGTGATCGAAGTGCAGCACCTGCAAAAAGCATTCGGCCAGCAACAGGTGTTAAAGAACATCAGCCTGCACGTATGCAAAGGCGAGAACCTCGTGGTGCTTGGGCGTTCGGGCACGGGAAAATCGGTACTCATCAAATGCCTGGTGCGTTTGCTCGAGCCCGATGAAGGTGAAATGAAAATGCTGGATGAAGATGTGAGTGCGATGGACGATGATAAACTCAACAAGCTGAGGAAAAAGATCGGTTTTCTTTTCCAGGGCGCTGCACTGTATGATTCCATGAGCGTGCGGGAGAACCTGTTGTTCCCTATGCGCGATTCAAAAGATATTTCCCGGAAGGAGAAAGAAGAGCGTGTTAAGGAAGCGCTTGAGCACGTGGGTCTCGCCAGTGCAATTGATAAAATGCCCGCTGAGCTTTCGGGCGGCATGCGAAAGCGAATAGGACTTGCGCGTTCGGTCATTCTCAAACCCCGGATCATGTTCTACGATGAGCCCACGGCCGGGCTCGACACGATCACCGCGAGGGAAATAAATAAACTTATTCTCGACATGCAGCAACAGTACAAAACATCATCCATCCTCATCACGCACGATATTGAGTGCGCGCGCATGACCGCCAATCGCATGCTGGTGATCAATGAAGGACAATGTGTGGCGGAGGGGTCTTTTGAAGAATTACAGCGTTCGGAGGACAAGTGGGTGCGTTCTTTTTTTGAATAAAAACACGAAAGATGAAAAAGCAGGGAGTGAGCAATACCAAACTCGGAATATTCGTCACCGCCACGCTGGCTTTATTGGTAACTGGCGTTTATTTCATAGGGCGCAAAGGACAATTATTCAATGATACTTTTCGGATCAGTGCCGTATTTCACGATGTGAATGGGCTGCAGGTTGGAAATAACGTGCGTTTCTCGGGTATCAACGTAGGAACAGTGGATGCGATCGAGATTACGAGCGACAGCACGGTGCGGGTGGATATGATCATAGATGCGCACACGCGCAGGTTCATCCGAAAGGATGCCACGGCCATGATCGGGTCGGATGGACTTATGGGAAACAAGATCGCGATCATCTCCCCGGGCACTTCCGGTCAAACCATCCGGAACAACGACATCATCGAATCACGCCAGCCCACCACCATAGAAGACATCATGTCGCAGCTCAAACGAACCACCAGCAATGCATCGCAGATCACCGATGACCTCTCAGCGATAACCGGCAGCATACGTTCCGGCAAAGGCGTCATCGGTAAACTATTAATGGATTCCACCCTGGCCGAGAATGTGGATCAATCCATCCTGAATATCAAAGAAGGTGCCGGTGGCTTTAAAAAGAACATGGATGCCGCCCGCCAAAGTTTTTTACTTCGCCATTTTCTCATCAATAAAAAACCGAAGAAAGAAGACTCTTCGAAAAAAAAATAGGAGTATTTTATGGAATAGGTCTCGCTGCCGTATCGTTAAGGAGTTAGCATTTTCAGAAAATTTAATTTTATTTGTACTAACCCAAACCCTTAACACTTATTCTTATGTTGGTCGGCAGCACCCTCATGTACGTGATCCTTACTTTTATCGGTATCCTTATTTGTATCCCCGTTTTCTGGCTCTTGTTCTGGAAGTTAAAGGCAAATCCCAAACTGGTGGGCATCGGTATTGTCCCCGGTATCATTGTGCCGATGATCATTTACTCACAAACCGTTGCTGTGATCGATGTGCACCGCGATGGCCAGATCGATACTTATCTTGGTTGGGGCGCTTCTACCTACACTTCTTCCGATGGGCAAACCGTGGAGGCAAAAAGGGACGATTCAAAAGATGTAATCATTGTGAATGGTTCGGACCGTACCATGGCCCTGGAAACGATCGGGTATGGAAGCGTGATCTACGCGAGCTTCAGCGGGCCCGCGATCATTAAAGGGCATACGATATTTAAAACTTCCAGCGATCCCGATTATTTTCCTGGCGAAACTCCTCCTCATTCCATCTCCGTTTCAAAAGGCAGCAGTGGTGCCTCGCGTACCTGGCTGCGCTATGCCAATGCGGAGGAGGAGAACCATTATGGCAGCGAAGAATGATCTCTTGAAAACGCTCTTTTTCCCGGGGTTGCACCTGTAACCCCGCTTTTCAATCGGGCCTGCCTTCCGAAGTGTTCTTCGCACGCAGGCAGGTTTATGCCCAACCGTCAGCAGCATTGGCACCGTTAGCCCGAGTTAAAATAAACTGAGCTGCTTACCTCCGGTCGAAGGAGGTTTTTCTTTACCGAAAACAGATCGTCCACCGTATTTCCACGATTCGGATCTTTCCTTTTCGACTACTTTTTCAAAAGCATTTTCATCAGGAACAAAATCCTTTTCCAGTTGCTGTGCCACCAACGAAAGGTTTTTTATGGCCTGTTGTTTATCCGTGGTGCCGATCTTCGCCTTCTCAACCGAGTTGCGAAGTATCTCAATGGTCTCATCGTAAACAGTGATGGGCACAGGAAAAGGATGCCTGTCTTTTCCACCGTGCGCGAATGAAAAACGTGCCGGGTCGTTAAAGCGGGAAGGCGTGCCATGGATCACTTCGCTCACCAATGCGAGTGATTGAATGGTGCGCGGGCCAACGCCTTCGAGCAGGAGCAGGGACTCGAAATCGCGTAATTCCTTTTCATGCGCAAGCGCGAGAATACTTCCAAGTCTTTTCAGGTTCACATCCTTCGAACGCACGTCATGATGTTTCGGCATCAATAACTTCCGGATCTCGGGCAGCATTACCACCGGGTTCTCCTTCACGATCCCCAGCATGCCTTCGTGCACGGGCTTTGCCTTTCCATCGGTGAGATTCAATATCATGCCCTGGTTCTTCCCGTAAATAAATGAATGCGGTTCTTCGGTGAACGACCTGACCTTAGCCGAATGCCAATGATACCTTCTCGCCATCCCGCTCAGGTCGTTCATTCCTTGTTGCACCACGGCCCATTCCCCTTCATCCGTTACAATGAAGGTGTGCAGGTAAACCTGGAAGCCATCCTGTATGGCTGTATTATCCACCTTGGCCGCAAGCTTACTGCTGCGCACAAGTAAGTCCCCGTCAAGATCTGTTCTTTCAGAGTAGGCGAGCAGTTCGGCAGGTGTTTGCCGGGAATATTTTCCCTTGCCCCCGCAAATGTGTATACCTAATTCCCTCGAACGGGGATTGATCGCCCTCTTCAACGCACCCATCACCGAAGTGGTGATGCCGGATGAATGCCAATCCATCCCCAGCACACAACCGAAGGCCTGGAACCAGAAAGGATCACTCAGGCGGCTCAACACAGCGGATTTCCCGTATTCGCTTACGATCGCTTCAACTATGGCTCCGCCCAAAAGACTCATGCGCTGCGCCAGCCATGGCGGCACCTGCCCGTAATGAAGAGGGAGATCAGCAGTGCGGACCGAATTGAAATACAATTTTGGCATTCCATAAAGTTAAGGTTAATACCATGGATTTTTTACACCCTCCCCTCTAAAAATTCATCGGCATGGGAATTGAATTGATGCTTCCGGCATAAATGATCATCGGGTAAAAAACCAAATAACAAATTGATGAAAACAAAAGCAGCAAAGAAAAATTCCATGGGTCGTGCCGAAGACCCTTACCCGGTAGAAATTTCATACGCTGACGGAGTTTTTCTTTTCGACAGTTCCGGGAAACGTTATATCGATTTTCTTTCGGGATGGTGTGTAGGTAACCTG
>DATDFI010000152.1:0-7719 GCA_036522695.1 Bacteroidia bacterium
TGCCGCTTGAGACGCTTTTCCCCGCATAAAGTTTGTAATAATAAACTCCGGTATCAAAGTCTTTTTTTTCTATGGAAAACGTTGTCCTGTTCAGGCAGGAAAATGTTTTTTGAATGACTCCATACTGGTTGTAAATAACAAGTATTGCATCCTTTTCGGTTGCACCTGTTTCAATGGTAATAACAGCGGAAGAAGGATTGGGGAATGCATTACAACAGAGGCGGTTGTTCAATACCGGTTGACCAACATTCAGGATCGTATAACAGGATGATGTATCCGTACAACCATTCTCGGTCACAATCACTGCGTAAGAACCATTGGCGGGAGCTGCCAGGCTTTGGCCGGTTTCTCCATTCAGGGGCTGCATGCTGCCGCAGTCGATCCACTGGTAAGCTGCCCCATTCGACAGGGCATTCAAGGTTGAACCGCTTACACTCACACTGGTATCAGCATTATTTATGGTGAGGTTGATGGTAATAATGCTATCGCATCCCATCGAATTAACCAGTGTGTCGGTGTAGGTCCCCGAAAAAGTATAGGTATTGCCGGCCGGACTGTAATAACTGCTGCATGCCACCGGGTTGATCGTGCTGCTGCTGTTGGTGCAGGGCCCGTATTTTTTCACATCTGCTTTTTGGAATTGTGTTGAATTGTCCTGGTAAGTAATATAAAGCATCCCTGCAGGGTCAAGCTGCAGCCATACATATTCTGCATCTCCCGGTGAAATTCCGGCCGGGCCTGCGCTTATCCAGTTTGTCCCGTTGAATTTCATTACATGAGCTTTAAAATTACAACCGTAATCCTGGAAAGCGGCAAAAGGCGTACCCGCACCATCAACGGCCAGTGTAGTATACCCTGCATCTGAAATTGAAAAGCCCGCTGAACCGACCAGGGTCCAATTGATGCCATCAAATTTTTTCACGGTGGCTTTGTTCTGGTTGCCTCCATCAGAAAAAATCACATAAGGGTTACCGGAAGGATCGAAAGTGAGAAAATTATAGGAGGAAATATTAGAAGAATAAAACCCCGGCCCAACGGTAACCCAATTGCTGCCGTTAAATTTTTTTACAATCCCGTTCTGTCCGTTTCCTACGTCCTGGTACGTAACATAGGCAGCACCGCCATTGAATTCAAGGTGTATCCAGTTACTGGTACCAATGGAAAAGCCGGCCGGGCCCGCATAGTTCCAATTGGAGCCGTTGAAGTACATCACGCTTGTTTTATTGGAAACACTCGCATCTGAAAAAGCGACCCAGGGCATGTTCAGCGCATCAATGCTTAAAGAAATGTAGCCTGCAACGTTCGGGGAAAAACCGGGAGTTCCCACATATACCCAATTGGTGCCGTTAAATTTTAAAACGCTTACACGGTTAGAATTGGCCCCGTCCGCACAGGCCACGTAAGGCATGTCATTCGCATCAAGGGCCAACGAAATAAAAAAAGCCGGTCCGGACGGAAATCCGGGGCTGCCAACACTCACCCAATTATTTCCCACGTATTTCATAACGGTGATGTTATTGTTGGGGTTGGCTGCATCCTGGAAGGCAACAAACGGAATGCCCGTACTGCTAAATCGAAGTGTGCTGTAATTGGATGCGCCAGCAGAAAAGTTGGGCGGACCAACGTATTGCCAGCTTTGCTGAGCAGTGGCATGGAGGAAAAGGAAAAATAACAGGAAAGGGGTGAAATGGTAGGATCTCATATTAATGGTTCATGTGAATTTCAAAAATATGAAATTAAAAAGTTTTGAATAAAATCAAAATCCCTCTCCATAAGAATCGACTGCAGCGGGGTCGTATATGCAGGCTCGATCTAAGTCAGGGAGTCCATGATGGCGGTCCGCACGGTGCGATCATTCTGGTTCATTTCACGATCACCACAAGGTACTTGGACTCGCTCCAGAATTTTTCGGGATCAATGATGTGAAGTTGTGTGATGAGATCTGTCTTGGTGTCCTTTTCAAAGCTATAGGACGAAGAGGGATGGCTGGTTACGAGCTCAACGCTGCGGCTGTCCAGCGGGATGGAGGTCACCTGGGTGTAATCGATCTTTATGAAATTGGTATCGTTCACCGTTGAATGAAGCCTCGAAGTTTTTCCAAGTCCCAACAAGCCCCCGGTTTTGTCGATCACTTTTTTATCCTGTAGTTCTTTCGAGCGGCCCACCACGTAGTAAGCGGTGTGCAGTTCTTCGGTTTGGCGATTGATGACCTGGGATTGTTCATCGCTTACCATATTGATGGTCTCGAGCGAGGTTTGCAGCTTAATGATATCGGAGTTGAGCGCAGTGAGCTGGTCGTTGAGCACCAGCATCTGCTGGTCTTTCATCTGTATCTGCTCATTGAGGCTCGCGATCATTTTTTGAAGTTTCATATTGCTGAAGGCCGAGCTCTTCAGTTTTTTGTTCAGCTCTTCTATTTTTTCCCGGTTGCGGCCCATCAACTCATTTATAGAGCGGATATCACTGATGATCTGTTCTTTTGATCTTTTCTTGAATTCCACCTGGCTGCTCAGGTTTTTGGAGATCACATTTCCCTTCATCGTGATGGAATCCAGGTTCTCCTGGATATCGGTGTAGGAGGCAAGGAAATTATTGATGGATGAATCGCGCTGCGCAAGTAGATGCTGGAGAGAATCGCGCTGGCGAAGCGCATGATCGCGTTCAATACCGTGATCATTGCAGGCGAGGAGCAGGATCGTTAAAAGCGGGAGTAGAGTTTTCACCTTATTTTTTCAGGAAAGCGCCCTAAAAACATACCACCCGTATTTTGGAGTGTAAAAATCAGAAGGCCGGCATTTATGTGGAAAAGAATTCCCGGAATGGGAAAAAAGTCGCCTATTTTCCCTCCAGCACTTCTTTTAATTTTTTGAGTGTCATTTCCCAACCTCCTGTTGAACGTTCATATCGTTCTTTCCCGTTTTTTATTTTGCTGAAATCACCATCGCGCACTCGCAGCTCGGTAGTCCCGTTATTCCCGGATAGTTCGTAGGTTACCGTGGTGTGGTTGTCCGGTGAATCTTCCATTCCAGAATTGGGATCAAAAGTGGTGAAGCATAAGCACTTTTTCGGTTCTATCTTAATGATATGCCCGGTGACGTATACTTTTCCGTCCTCGTGTCCCCGCCACACCAAGGGGCTGCCCGGCTTCCAATCGGAAAGTGCATCGCACCCGAACATATATCTCCTGGTCCATTCGGGTTTGGTGAGTGCGTCCCACACTTTATCGAGGGGAGCGTTTAAGGTGATGCTTCTGTTGATCTCTTTTTCCATGCAGGCTTTTTGGTCTGCACGCAAAAATTCTGCCGCCCGATCTATTTTCTTACCGCGTAGATCAATTCATCGAGGAATTCTCCATCCTTGAAAATAGTTTTTTCAAAACGTGCTTCCAGTTTAAAGCCGGCTTTCTCCAGCGCTTTTTGCGAGGCAATGTTGGTGTGGAAGGGACGTGCGTAAATGCGCGCGATATCGAAATTTTTAAAACCGTATTCCACCATTTGTTTGATGGCCGCAGTGATGATGCCTTTTCCCCAAAATTCTTTGCCCAGCCAGTAACCGAGCTCTGCATTCTTTCGGTCAATGTCTTCTTTCGGGTGAATACCTATTGCACCTGCCGCTTCACCGTTTAGCGCGATGGCGAAGATCCGCTGCGGAGTATGCTTGTTCGCATTCGCGATAAAAGACCTTGCTTTCTCTGCATCGCAGGGATAAGGGAACTGGTCGGTCATGAATTTCGCGATCCCAGGATCATTGATGTGTTCGACCAACGCATCGAGGTCGGTTTCGAGCCAGGGCCGTAATTTTAAATTCATTTTCTTAAGGTCTTAAGGGTTCTGTTTTTTCGCAAAAGCAAGGATATGTCCGTCCGGGTCGGCACAGTAAGCCACGCTATCGCCCCAATCGCGCGGGGATTCTTTTTCAATGAGTTTTGCGCCTGCTTCGAGTGCGCGTTCCAGATCTGCAGCGGGTGAACTCACATAAAGATAAAGTTCGCAGCGGGGAATCCCGTTTCCACTGCCTGGATCGGGCGTATGGGGTAAAAGTATTTTACGGATCCCTGATTCGGGCATCAACCCGAGTTTTACGGAGTGGCCTAATTCAAACTCCGTCATGCCCGGAACATCAAGCAAAGGATTTTTGCCAAAAATCTTTTTGTAGAACACAGCGCTGCGTTCCTGGTCTCTAACGTATAAAATGAATTCAACGGTTTGCATGGTCAAATGTACAAAACCATGTGCCGTTTATTTCACCGCAACGGAATTGAATTTATACGCAAAGCCGATACCTATCACTTCCTTGAACTGTGTGCCGGGACCCTTGTGATCAACGGTCACCCCATCGCTTTTGTAAAAAGTAAGTTTGGTATTATCATCATAAATGAGCTGGGTGGATAAGCTGGCCGAGATGTACTTACTCACTTTGAGCGAGAGCAGGACCTGCCAGTTCACATCGATGTTCTCCGGGTGATCAATGTAATTGCTGAAGAGATCGAGCGAGGTTTGCACATTGAGGTTCTTCGTCACGTCTTTTTTGAAAACAGCTTTTAAATAGGCGCCTGCTTCGGTGCGCAGTGTTTTCCCGCTGTCCACACCGAATGCACCTGCATCGGATAAATGCGCGTCTTTTACAAAGATGAAGCGCGCGGTGATGGGGGAAAGAAAAAGTGAAAAATAGTTATTGGGTTTATAATCTATCCCTGGCCCAAACAGCAAATAGCCGGGCGCCAGGAATTTTGAGATCGGCACCGAATCGTTCGGGTAGTTATATCCATTCGTGAATTGGCTCCTGAAGTTGGCCAGTGCGGAATAATAGCAGTGATCAAAGGCCTTTCTCCCATATTTTGTCGTAAGGTCTATCTTATCATCGCTCTTCAGCAGGTTACCGGTCTTGCCTTGCATGATCAATCCATATCCAAGATCGATGTTGTTATCCCAGGAGTCTTTACCGCGCAGGTAATTGGCCGTGTAATTCACGATGGCATTGCCGGCCACTGAGTTTTGCCCGCCTGCGGCCCAATTGGTGAGCGATACCTGGGTGAAATTAAGCGCAAACAGTCCGCTGCGTCTCCAAACAGTGTCTTGCTGGGCGCTGAGCAGGAAAGGGAAAATGATGAACGTGAAAAGCAGTTTTTTTTTCATGGGAATAGGGTGTTACGGGCAGAAGAGCCTGCATGGGGCATGCCATAATTATTCCAAACTATCCTTTTTTCAGAAGATCCCTTATCTCCGTAAGCAATTCCTGGTCGCGCGTGGGGGGTGCGGGTGCCTCTTCCTCTTTACGTTTGAGGTTGTTCATGGTTTTAATGATAAGGAACAGCACAAATGCAATGAGTATAAAATCGACCACGGCCGAAATGAACATGCCGTATTTGATCTCGGCCTGCCCGATCTTCACCGAGAGGTCCTGGAAATTGACACCCCGCAGCATCATGCCAAGAAGGGGCATAAGCACATTCTCCACAAGCGAGTTGATGATCTTTCCGAAGGCGGCACCGATGATCACACCCACGGCCAGATCCATTACATTTCCTTTTAAGGCGAAGGCCTTGAATTCTTTGACGAAACCCATTTTGTAAAGTTTTGGTTATGCGTCAAAGATATTTGATACGGGGTAAAGCGTTCAACTATTTATTCAACAATGATACGGGTGGAGGAGGATCGTCCTCCGGAGGTGGTGATGCGAACGAGGTAAATACCTTTGACCGCTTCATCAAGGTCGATGAGGGCATACGCTGAATTGAAAGTGCGCGAGAGGACCTTTTGCCCGAGCGCATCAAAGACTTCGGCAGTGAATCCCGGTACATTCGCACGGATCGTGAAGGAATTGTGCGCGGGGTTGGGGTAAGCGGAAAAAAGAATTTCAGTTTGTGCATCCAAGCCGGTTGGAGTGCAGCTAAGTAATACCGAAACGCTGTTCGAATAATTATTGCTCACCGCAAGATCGGGCTTGCCGTCACCATTAAAGTCGGCACTGCACACGCAGGTAGGATTGTTGGCGGTCGTAAAATCAGCGGCTGAACAAAATTGCCCGTTGCCCATACCCATAAGCACTGAAACACTGTTCGCGCTGTAATTCGTCACCGCCAGGTCGGCCTTGCCATCCATATTGAAATCACTGGTGCAGATAAAATAAGCGAAGCTGCCGGCTGTAAAAGCGGTAGGTGCCCCAAATGTGCCGTTGCCATTTCCAAGCAATACCGAAACATTTCCATTGTTTGCATTCGGGAAAGCAATATCAGCATTGCCATCGGCATTGAAGTCGGCACTGCAAACGGAATAGGAACCTGTGCCGGGGCTGCTGATCAAAGGTGCATTGAAAGTTCCTGTGCCCGTTCCGGGAATAATAGAAAGGTCATTGGTGCTGTAGCTCACTGCCGCAAGGTCATGCGCGCCATCGTTATTGAAATCGTTGCTGCAAAGTCCGGAAGGGAAAGAGCCGTTGCCCGATGTAAAGTTGGAGGCGGCACCAAAAGTACCGTTGCCATTATTGAGAAGAACGGAAACATTGCAGGAGCCGTAGTTTGCGGAGACGAGATCGGATTTTCCGTCACTATTGAAATCGTTGGCGACCAAAGCTTCGGGCGCGGGAGCAACGCTGTAATTCACTGCACCTGCAAAGGTGCCGTTGCCATTGCCGAGTAAAACCGAAACGTTATTGCTCCCGTCATTTCCTGTTGCCAGGTCCATGTTGCCATCGGTATTAAAATCGGCAGTGACAAGCGAACGGGGATTGGTGCCCACGGAAAAATTAGTTGCACTCCCGAAATTCCCCAGGCCATTCCCGAGCAGGACGGACACTGTGCTCGAGGACCAGTTGGCCGCTGCAAGGTCCATGTTTCCATCATTGTTAAAATCAGCGCTCACCACCGCATAAGGATTTGCTCCCACTGGAAAATTTGTGGCGCTGCCGAAGCAGGCGCTGCATTGCGCGTGGATGTGCGTGAAGGTGAAAATGAGCGCGGAGGGGAAGAGGAGGAGAAGTTTATGCCTCATGATGATGGTTTTAAAGAGAAATTATTTCGCACACTCCAAGCATTCGGATCTTTTTAACTGCGCATCGTAATATTTACCGTACATGCCGCTCATCAGTTTCATCATAAAAGCGGTAAATCCAGGGAGCATAAAAGTAACAGGTAAAGTGAGAATAGGTTTCATGTTATTGGAGTTGCGCGCTGTATCTAAACGATATCATTCTTAGAACCCAGTTCAATGAGTTTCCCGAGGACCTTAAGGTCAACATCCGCAAGCTTGTTGATGTAAAGGCAGCCCATACCGGTTTTGTGCTTGCCTAGCTTTTTGAGCAGGGCCGACTGTTTTTTTACATCCATTACAAGGTGGAGGGAGAGGTTGTTTTTACGAGGGGAAAAGCCGATCCGGAACCATTCCACCTCGCGGCCGGAAGAAGGGCTTTTATAGACCTTTTTTCCGAAACCGATGATGGCACTTCCCCACATTTTCGGTTTTTCCCTGGAGGCTTTTTGCATAAGCTTAAGCAGTGCCAGGCTGTCCTTTCGCTGTTCTTCATCTTTAATGGAATTGATAAAGCCGTTTACACTTGCAGCGTTCTCTTTGGTTTTTATCTGCGCGAGTTTTGCCATAGCCGTTATTTTTCGTCAAGTTAAAGAAAAACTCAGCCCAGGCAAAATGCAGCGGCCGCTTCGGCATGCAGGAGCGTAGTATCGAATAAAGGAAGTGAGAATTTATGGTCCTTGAATAAGGGTGG
>DATDFI010000153.1:0-2798 GCA_036522695.1 Bacteroidia bacterium
ACCCGCGAAGCAAGGGTCGCAAAGTGCATCCCGGGTATCCTGAATGGAAAAGGGCTGGATGATTGATCTTTCATTTACCATCTGCGAAGTACGATTTGCGATTTGGTCTTCGTAGTTGATCAATGCCTTCATGTTGTGGATTCCCATTCGTATATTCGTAATGGATTCGCAGTTCGTAGATGAATTTCCTCGCCCACCTTTATCTTTCCCGTGAAGATGATCAGCTGATGATCGGGAATTTTATTGCCGATTCGGTGAAGGGCGGCTCTTTTAAGGACTATGAGCCGGGGATCGCAAAGGGAATCGTACTTCATCGCGCCATTGATGAATTCACCGATAACCACCCGGTATTTCTTGAAAGTGTGAGAAGACTTCGGCCGCGTTACCGGAAATATTCAGGGGTGATCATTGATATTTTTTACGACCATTTCCTCGCCCGCGACTGGAGGGATCATTCCCCCGAATCCCTGCATGATTTTACCGGGCGTGTACACGAACTGCTGGTGTCGAAGCGCGAGGTAATGCCCGTGCGTTCGCGCCAGTTCCTGCAATACATGATCGCGAACAACATCCCATTGCCTTATGCCGAGGTGAGCGGCATCCACAAAGTGCTCACCGGTATGTCGCACCGTGCGCGTTTCGAATCGCGCATGGAACATGCAGTGACCGAGCTTGTAAAGTATGAAGCTGATTTTGCCAGGGAGTTCCGGGAATTTTTCCCGGAGGTGATCCGTTTCACGGAGGAGTGGAAGAGAAAATTCAAAGGCCTTTCCTGAGTTTTTCAATCCGCTTAACGGAATAAAAACCTAAAGTGGTGATCACCGGTGCGGCCATCACATCGATGGTGTAGTGCACGCGTTGTGCGATCACGCAGTAGCCCACTATTCCCGCAGCAAGGAAGAAAAGATATTTCAGGATACGGTTGCCCAGCACGAGCCCGAAAAGAAAAACCGTTGCCGTGTGCCCGGAAAAGAACAGGTCCTTGTAATTGGGCCTTCCCATGTAAAAAGTATGTTCGAGAAAAGGATCGGTGAGGTGAATGGTCCCGGGCGGTGGCTCGAGCGGGAGCAGGAACATGCTTAGGGCCCTTAACAAGGTCATCGCGGTGTATACCTGCAGGGCGAGCAAAAAAGTCCCCGGGTTTCTGGCGCTCAGGAAGATCCCGGCAAGCACTGCCGAATAAGTGAGAGAGAAAATAAAAGTACTCAGGTCGCTTTTCGGGAGAATGTTCATCAGCGGATCAGGCATGTTGTATCCCGTCCTGGTTTCAGCGAAAGCGAGGAAAAAAGTAAAACCGGTAAGAGTGAAAATGAAAAAGCCAAGGCTGATCGCGAAATCCCATCGCGAAGCGGGATCAGTAAAGAAATATCTCCATGAGTTTTCCCCCATGCTTTTAACGCTCCTTCACGTTTTCCAGCACTTTCCCGTTGGTTGGGCTCAGGCGCACGCACAAGCCTTTTTCGGTGAAGGCCAGGAGCCGGTCGTATTTATATTCAAAACCCACGAAGAGATCATCGGGCGAAGGTAATTCCGCAAACCAGGTCACGAAATTCCCATTGGTAAGATAAAGATTGGAGCGCCCGTTGAAACGATAATGATCTTCCAATACCAGGTATTCATCACCGAGCGGTAATTGTTTTTGTATGCGGGTATAAATGGGTTGGATATGCATGCGATCGGGTATTTTTTCTCCTGCTAAAATCAGCAGACCCCATACTTTACTCATAAAAAAGCACCGGCTTTGTGACCGATGCTTTCCGTTTTATTTCTTTTTCAATTACCAGATCACCACGCGCTCATCAGGACTGCGGTACATCTTATCGCCTTCCTTGATATGCCATGCATCGTAAAATTCCTGCATGTTGGAGAGCGGGCCCAGCACACGGAACATTCCCGGTGCGTGCTCATTGGTGAGCACCTGTTTCTTGAGCGCTTCAGGCCTGAATTTCACGCACCAGCCGCGCGCCCAACCGAGGAAGAAACGCTGGTCGGGAGTGAAACCGTCAATGGTTTGAGGTTCTTTGCCCTGCTGGGAACGTTTGTATGCATAGTATGCAATGGTCAAACCGCCCAGGTCGGCAATGTTCTCGCCCAATGTGAGCTTGCCATTCACATGCAGTGTGTCGATCGCCACAAAATTGCTGAACTCTTTTACCAGCCTGCCGGTCTTCTCTTCAAACTTCTGGTGGTCGGTATTCGTCCACCAGTTCACCATATTCCCTTCCGAATTAAAATGACTTCCCTGGTCATCAAAACCGTGCGTGAGTTCGTGACCGATCACGGCACCCATCGCACCGTAATTCATCGCATCGTCCTGGTTCACATCAAAGAAAGGGAACTGCATGATGCCTGCCGGGAATACGATCTCGTTCATGCTGGGATTGTAATATGCATTGATAGTGGGAGGTGTCATGCCCCATTCGGTGCGGTCAACGGGTTTACCCAGTTTGCTTATCATGAATTTGTACCCGAACTCCGAAGCGTTCCACGCATTCTTCGCATAAGAATCGCGGCTCACATCAAGTGTCGTGTAATCTCTCCATTTATCCGGGTAACCGAGTTTACGCATGATCTTATCCAGCTTTTGCTGGGCCTGCCTCTTCGTGCTGTCGCTCATCCAATCGAGCCTGGTGATGCGCTCCTTGTACGCGGCAATAAGGTTGTCCACCATATCGTTCACGCGCTTCTTTGCTTCGGCAGTGAAATATTTTTCAACGAACAATTGTCCCATCGGCTCGCCCACATAATGATCGAGTGAGCCCAGCACACGTTTCCAGCGTGGCTTCATCTCGGTAACG
>DATDFI010000154.1:0-2882 GCA_036522695.1 Bacteroidia bacterium
ATAATTAGGATAGTGAGCACCGTGCGCAATAAATTCCCCTTGATGGAGTTGAGCGCAATGCGGATATTTTCGATTACAAGTGAGTTCAAAACGGGAAGGGTAATTCTGTAAAATTACAATATTCAGCGCCTTAAAGGACTCACATTTTTCAATAAATTTTAGCGCTGATTTGTCCCTGCTATGCTCCTGAAATTTGTTAATTTCGTAACGCATTTCTTTCGAATTTTGGTCTCAACTCTCACATATCAAATCACAAATCCCGCTTATGGCATTCGACATTGACATGATCAGGAAGGTGTACGAACATCTTCCCAACAAGATCGCTTCCGCACGCAAGTTGCTGGGCAGGCCCATGACCCTCGCTGAAAAGATTCTTTATGCGCACCTCACCGAAGGTCTTCCTTCAGTTCCCTACGAAAGAGGAAGGAGTTATGTTGATTTCAACCCCGATCGCGTGACCATGCAGGATGCTACTGCCCAAATGGCCCTGCTCCAGTTCATGCAGGCCGGTCGGCCCAAAGTGGCCGTTCCCTCCACCGTTCACTGCGATCACCTTATCACTGCCAAGGACAGTTCTAAAAAGGACCTCGATCACGCTATAAAAGTGAATAAGGAAGTTTATGATTTTCTTTCTTCCGTTTCAAACAAATATGGCATAGGTTTCTGGAAACCGGGTGCAGGCATCATTCACCAGGTAATGCTGGAGAACTACGCATTTCCTGGTGGACTGATGATCGGTACCGATTCGCATACCGTGAACGGTGGCGGATTGGGAATGATCGCCATTGGGGTAGGCGGTGCCGATGCCTGCGATGTGATGGCAGGGCTTCCCTGGGAGTTGAAATTCCCCAAATTCGTTGGGGTAAAACTCACCGGTAAGCTGAGCGGCTGGACCTCCGCAAAGGATGTGATCCTGAAAGTGGCCGGTGTGCTCACGGTAAAAGGCGGTACGGATAAGATCATCGAATATTTCGGGCCTGGTGCCATCTCACTTTCCTGCACGGGAAAAGGAACCATTTGTAACATGGGAGCAGAAGTTGGAGCTACCACTTCCACTTTCGGTTATGATGAGTCCATGGAACGTTACCTGCGCGCCACCAACCGCGCGGATGTGGCCGACCTTGCAAACAAGATCAAGGAACATCTCACTGCCGATCCGGAAGTGTACGAGAATCCTGAAAAGTATTTTGACGAAGTGATCGAGATCAATTTGAGCGAACTGGAGCCTCATCTCAACGGCCCTTTCACTCCCGATCTTGCAACGCCTATTTCAAAAATGAAAGAGGTTGCTAAAGCGAACAACTGGCCTACCAATATCCAGGTGGGTTTGATCGGGTCCTGCACGAACTCATCTTACGAAGATCTTTCGCGTGCCGTATCACTCGCCAAACAGGCGAAAGATAAAAAGCTGAATGCAAAATCGAAATTCACGATCACTCCCGGTTCCGAGCTGGTGCGTTATACCGTGAACCGTGATGGGTTCATCCAGGTCTTCAACAGCATTGGAGCAACGGTATTCGCGAATGCGTGCGGGCCGTGCATAGGCATGTGGGACCGCTCGGGCGCTGAGAAACAGGAGCGCAACACGATCGTGCACTCTTTCAACCGCAACTTTGCAAAGCGCGCTGATGGAAATCCCAACACACTTGCCTTCGTTGCTTCACCGGAAATGGTGACCGCACTTGCTATCGCAGGAGATCTTAGCTTCAACCCACTCACCGATACATTGGTGAATGAAGAAGGTCAGCACGTGAAACTGGACCCTCCTTCGGGCGATGAATTGCCTGTAAAAGGATTCTCAGTGGAAGATAACGGTTACCAGTCGCCTGCTAAGGACGGCTCGGATGTTAAAGTGATCGTTTCACCCAGCTCCGATCGTTTACAATTGCTTGACCCGTTCCCCGCATGGGAAGGCACCGATCTCAAGGGACTGCGCCTGCTCATCAAAGTAAAGGGAAAATGCACCACCGATCACATTTCCATGGCAGGTCCCTGGTTGCGTTACCGCGGTCACCTCGATAATATTTCGAATAACATGCTCATTGGCGCTATCAACGCATTCAATGATAAACCGGATTCGGTGAAGAACCAGCTCAACGGGCAATACGATTCTGTTCCCAAGGTCCAGCGTGCTTACAAAACATCGGGCATAGGATCGGTTGTAGTGGGTGATGAGAATTACGGGGAGGGTTCATCACGCGAACATGCTGCGATGGAGCCTCGCCACCTGGGCGTGCGTGCGGTGCTGGTGAAATCTTTTGCCCGTATCCACGAGACCAACCTTAAAAAGCAGGGCATGCTCGCGCTCACTTTCGCAAATAAGGATGATTACAACAAGATCAAAGAGGACGACACTCTCGATATTCTCGGTCTTACCGAATTTTCGGCCGGTGTTCCGCTCTCTGTAGTTTTGCATCACGCGAGCGGTGATCACGAGATCATCAAGGTGAATCACACCTACAACAAACAACAGATCGAGTGGTTCAAAGCGGGCGGTGCGCTCAATATCATACGTTCCAAGGTGAAAGCCTGATAAGTGTTATCCAGTAAAAGTAAAAGGGCTTCGGCCCTTTTTTTATGGATATCAGTTTTGTATTTTCCCGGTACCTTTTACCTTTATACTTCTTGTGAATGCTATGAAACACTTATTTCCCACTTTATTGGTGCTGGCTGGTCCGGGTGAATTGATCGCTTCAGCCGGTGACACCGCAAAGCCACTTCCCCGCATCGACACCAATTATATCGCAGAATATCCCGATCGGCTTGTACTCGGACTTTACCAGTCGGCCGCGCATTATGATATTTTGATGGAGCAATTCGTAAATCCCGATACGAGCAGGAACAAGCGAACCAACGCCAATTATTTTGCAGATGCCTCCAAT
>DATDFI010000155.1:0-4267 GCA_036522695.1 Bacteroidia bacterium
GGACAAAGGAGGTCCGCTGACCAAGCTCACCGCAAGTGAAGTGACCATTACCGGGGTCAGCGATGGGAATTTCAGTGTGCCGGACGATTTCCAGAAGATCAGCATCGATGCACAGGAAAATATTTTGAAAGAACTCTATCCCACCAAATAATCATTTAATAACTAAAACATAAAAAATGAAAAAACTTCTCCTCTTAACTGCAGCGTCAATGCTCTTCATCGGTAAAGCAGCGCTGGCGCAATTTGAAGGCACCGTTGTGTATAGTGTAGAGATCCAAGGTCTCACTCCCGAACAGGCTTCCATGATGGGCGGCAACAGCGAAATGACCCTGTACATCAAGAACGACAAATCCCGCATGGATGCGAACATGGGGCCCTCGAGCAATACCACCATTACGGATTACAAAGAAAAATACCAGGTAGTGCTGGTGGATATAATGGGGAACAAATACATGATCCGCCAAACGACCGAGCAGTATAAAAAAGACAATGATGGCAAGCAGACGGTAAAGCTGATCGATGGCGAAACAAAGACCATTGCAGGTTATAAGTGTAAAAAGGCGGAAGTTACTTCTACAGAAAAAGACGGTAAAACGTTTACCACTGTAGTATGGTATACTGATGAATTCAAGCCGACCACTTCGTCAGACTTTTCGAAATTCAACGGTCTTCCGGGTTTCCCGATGGAGTTCGAGAGCAAGCAAGGCCCTTACACTATGAAACTGAGTGTAAAATCCATTACCAAAGGCACGGTGGCCGATTCTAAATTTGAAGTTCCTGCTGACGGTTATAAAGCCGTTTCATCGAGAGAAGAAATGATGAAGGACATCCAGAAACAAATGGGTGGAGGACATTAATACCTATTGAAATATTTTGAGAACCCCGGACTTACCGTCCGGGGTTCTTTTTTTGCGCAACTTCATTGCGCTTTTTACGTACGAATCCCCACTCTCTTTACTAACATCCCTAAGTGAATAAGTTCTGCTGAACCTCAAATGCTTAGGGTACCCCATTCGGTACTTTTGATAGATACAAAAATCCGTACCAGATGCCTGATATAGAAGAAATCCCGGTTAACAGGATCCGCAACAAAAAAAAGGACCTTGATATTGAAGAAGAACCGAAAGAGGAGAAAGAGACCAAGGAACCGAAAGACGTTAAAGAGCCCAAAGAAAAAAAGGAGCCCCGTGAACCGCGCAAGCCCAAAAAAGTTGCGAAGGAAAAATTTACCCTGAAGCAACGCTTTGAGCCGCTCATTAAATTTTTGCGGGATGAGCGCGTGCACCGCATAACCGGGCTGTTCCTGATCCTGTCTTCCGCCTACCTCATTGTAGCCTTCACTTCATTTTTATTCACCTGGCAAAGCGACCAGGATAAAGTGATGGGCCCCTGGGCAGCTTTATTTGCCGATGATACCGCAGTGGATAACTGGCTTGGAAAATTAGGCGCGGTGATTTCGCACGTTTTCATCCACAAATGGTTTGGTGTGGCAAGCTTTGTTTTTGCAGTTGCAGCTTTTGTTGCCGGTGTGCGCGCCTTGCTTAAAGTTTCTGTCCTGCCCATTGGGAAAACATTGTCGCATGGATTCTTCATGCTCGTGTTCTTCTCCATTGCGCTGGGGTATCTTTTCAGCGATAAATGGTTCTTCATGGGAGGAACATTCGGTTACCAGGTGAGTTTATGGCTGAACCGCAGCGTTGGTGCAATAGGAACGGGAATGCTGCTCGGGTTTGCGGCACTCACTTATGTAGTGGCCGTATTCAATGTGAATTTCGATTTCCTGAAAAGGAAACCTCAGCCGGTTGCCGTGGAGGAAGAGGAAGTCGGAGAGCCGGTGCTGGTAGTGAACGTGGTGAAGGAAGAAAAATCTTCCCCCGTTGAAACCATGGAGGACAAGAAGGAAGAAACAATAAACCAGGCGATCGAACTTGATCTTGAGGAGAAAAAGGAAACGGCAATCCCTGTTGTGAACAACGAAGAAAAAGCAGGGGAGAAAAAAGAAGACATAGCCGGGGAACTGGTGCTGAATACCGATGGAGTTGAACTTACGGTGGAGAAGCACGAACCGGTGGAAGAAGAAATGGTAGACCTTGTGAAAGAGTTCGGTGAGTATGACCCGAAACTGGATCTCGCCAATTATGAACTTCCCCCGCTCGAGCTGCTCGAAAATTTCAGCAACAAAGATGTGGAGGTGAACGCAGAAGAATTGAATGCGAACAAGAACCGCATTGTTGATACGCTCAAGAATTACGGGATCGAGATCGAAAAAGTGAAGGCCACCATTGGCCCAACCGTTACCTTGTACGAGATCATTCCAAAGGCCGGTGTGCGCATCGCGAAGATCAAGAACCTTGAGGATGATATCGCGCTGAGCTTGTCAGCGCTCGGCATACGCATCATCGCTCCCATTCCCGGTAAAGGAACGATCGGTATCGAGGTTCCCAATCTTAACCCGCAAATGGTGGGCATGCGTACCATTATCGGTTCGGAAAAATTCCAAAGTACATCCATGGAACTTCCCATCGCGCTCGGAAAGACCATTGCGAACGAAACTTTCATCACCGATCTTGCAAAGATGCCTCACCTGCTCATGGCCGGTGCGACCGGCCAGGGTAAATCGGTGGGCCTGAATGCCGTACTCGTTTCTTTGCTTTATAAAAAGCACCCATCACAAATAAAATTCGTGCTGGTGGACCCCAAGAAGGTTGAGCTTACACTTTACAACAAGATCGAGCGGCATTTCCTTGCCAAGCTTCCCGATTCAGCGGAGGCCATCATCACCGACAATAAAAAAGTGATACATACTTTGAATTCACTTTGTATCGAGATGGACCAGCGTTACGAATTACTGAAGGATGCGCAGGTGAGGACCATACGTGAGTACAATGCAAAATTCATCCAGCGTAAGCTGAACCCGAATAACGGCCACAAATATTTACCTTATATCGTGCTGGTGGTGGATGAGTTTGCCGATCTTATCATGACGGCCGGCAAGGAAGTGGAAACGCCCATCGCACGCCTCGCGCAGCTGGCGCGCGCCATAGGCATCCACCTCATCATTGCAACACAGCGTCCTTCGGTGAACATCATCACAGGTACCATCAAGGCCAACTTCCCCGCGCGCATTGCCTTCCGCGTTACCGCCAAGATCGATTCTCGTACTATACTGGATGCAGGCGGTGCCGAGCAATTGATCGGTCGTGGTGATATGTTGCTGTCGACCGGCAGTGATCTCATTCGCCTGCAGTGTGCATTTGTGGATACGCCCGAGGTGGAAAAGATATGTGAGTTCATCGGGTCGCAGCGTGCATACCCCAGCGCCTTCCTCCTGCCCGAATATGTGGACGAGAACGAAAGCGGTGCAGCCGGACTTGACGATTCGGAGCGGGATGCATTGTTTGAGGAAGCCGCACGTATCGTGGTTACTCACCAGCAAGGTTCGGCTTCGCTTATACAACGCAAATTAAAACTCGGTTATAATCGTGCAGGCCGTATCATCGACCAGCTCGAAGCAGCCGGCATTGTTGGACCTTTCACCGGGAGCAAGGCACGGGATGTTTTGTTCAAGGACATTTTATCGCTGGAGCAGTTCCTCAGCAAACCCGAAGAAAAAGGCCCCGAGGTAACCTGATGTTCTTTCATTAAAAGACCGGGCTTGATAAAGGTCCGGTTTTTCTTTTTGACCGGGCTGGCCCCTCATACCATTGCTTTAAAGAGAAACCTTAACTTTGGCCCGGTATTTGAAATTACAGGCAGTAAATAGCAATCACCTTAGCATGAAAAAGCATTTAATTATACTGGGACTCAGTTTAGTGGGAACCATCAGCGCTTTCGCCCAGATGCCTCCGGATGTTCCGGATGCCAAAGCCAAGTCCATCCTGGATGAGGTAAGTAAAAAAACAAAAAGCTACACCACCATAAAAGCCGAATTCGTTATTACCACCGTTGATGCCAAAGGAAAAACAACGGATAATACCAACGGCACGATGTGGCATAAAGGCTGCAAATACAAACTCGAGTTAAAAGGACAAACCGTGTATTGCGATTGCAAAACCCAGTGGACCTATATCAAGGATGATAACACGGTGCAGGTCAATGACGCACCGGATCCCAACAAATCCGACAACATCAATCCTTCGAACATCTTCACCATCTATGAAAAGAATTTCAAATACAAGTTCGAGAAGGAAGAAGTGCAGAACGGTGTTGCGGTGTACATCGTCAACCTCTATCCTTTAACCCCGGGAAAAAAACCTTACCACACGGT
>DATDFI010000156.1:0-4444 GCA_036522695.1 Bacteroidia bacterium
GCAAGGACATTCATAACGGAACACTGATCGATTACCGTAAGCCCGGGCGGGAGGCTTTGAACATAAACGGGCTGCAGTTTTTTCCGCTTTCAGCCGGCAACACGTTAAAACAGGTCATTGCCAACAACAAACTTCAAACAGGATCAAAAGAAAAAGAAACGGAACACCGTGGCATCAGCAAACTCGTGTCGATAGAAGAATTCTCGCGCGCGCCTTTCATGCAAAGAGAGGTCCGGAAAGAAAGGATCCGGAGGCTTCAAAAACAAAAACAGGATTCGATCATCGCATTAAAAAAACAGGAGCAGCAAACGGACAGTTCAAATAAGGGAACAGCACAAAACCTTTCTCCATTGGACCAGGGCTGCGGAACAAATAATGGGATGCCGCCCATCGCAGTGGGGCCTGGCCCCGGCTTCGAATTTTCATCTATTGTAGGTATGTATTCGCGCGCGCCCATCAATATTCCGCCACTCCCCGATCTCACTGTGAACACGAAAAAGAGGAAAAAGAACAGGTAGCCCGTTTCCCATTCCACCTTCACATTCACCTAAAATTAAAAAAATGAAAACCACGCTTATTCTCTTATTTGCAATCGCAGGCATCGCTTTTTTATTCATCCGCGCTCAAAAAAGCAGCCCCACAATTCCACCTTCAAAAGTGGATTTCGATGCATTTGAGAAACTGACCTCGGAAGTAAAGGAATACCGCAAATCGCACCTGGTAGACCTCAACTCCTTTTTAAAAATGAGTACAGAAGAAAACGTGATCATCCTCGACACCCGCTCCGATTCCATGTACGCGAGCAAGCATGTGAAAGGTGCCAGGCACCTTAATTTTTCGGACTTCACGCAGTTCAACCTCGCACGCATCATTCCTTCTGCGGATACGAAAGTGCTGATCTATTGCAACAACAACTTTAGTAACGACCAGCAGAATTTCGCTACCAAATACGTTATGCCTGAAATGGTAAAAGACCGTGATGTTAAACCGATCACCCTTGCGCTCAACATCCCTACCTTTATAAATCTTTATGGATATGGGTATCGTAATGTATACGAGCTTTCCGAATTGGTCTCTGTGAACGACCCTCGTATTGAATTTGAAGGAAAATGGGCTTTTAAGTTCAAAAAATGAAGCTATCCCTGGATGGATCAAGGCTTTTTAGCTCAAAAAACCATTTGCAGAATGACCGGAAGAATTAAGGGGCCGGCCCCGCGCGTATGCCCTATACTTTATACCCCTTATACCTATACCTTTATCCCCCAATTTTTCCTCTTGGTACATTAAAATTTTGTACTATCTTTGTCGCCTCAAAAAATAAAAAACGAACGGGTCGCAACTGGCGGTCCACAAATTGTAAAAAGATGTATTTAAGCAAAGAAGTAAAGAAAGAGATCTTCAAGAAGCACGGTAAAGCCGAAAAGAACACCGGCACTGCCGAGTCGCAGATCGCACTGTTCACTCACCGCATCAATCACCTTACCGGCCACCTTGGCAACAAGGTAAAGGACGTGAACACCCAACGTTCACTCATCAACCTGGTTGGTAAGCGTAAAAGTCTCCTCGATTACCTGAAAAAGAACGATATCAATCGTTACAGGGCCATCATCAAGGAACTCGATATCCGCAAGTAATTCAGAATTCAATAGCGAAAGCACCATGTTTGAGGTGCTTTTCTGCTATTTGGGAAAACAGCTGTCGGCTATTGGTTGCTGGTTGTAGTTATGACACCCGACAACCAACAACTAAGAACCTGCAACAATCAACCAATTACCATTTAACCAATTAACCATACAAAAAATGTCTATTCAAGGAATCACACACACATTCAATATAGGTGACGGGCGTACCATAACGCTCGAAACAGGAAAACTCGCCAAGCAGGCCGATGGCTCTGTGGTGGTGAAATTAGGCGATACCATGCTCCTCGCCACCGTAGTATCGTCCAAAGAAGCAAAGGAAGGCGTTGACTTTCTTCCGCTCTCGGTCGACTACCAGGAAAAATTCGCGTCAACCGGCCGTTTCCCCGGTGGATTCTTCAAACGTGAAGCAAAACTTTCGGATTACGAAGTGCTCATCAGCCGTTTGGTCGACCGTGCGCTGCGCCCCCTTTTTCCCGAAACTTACCATGCCGATACGCAGGTGATGATCTCACTCATCTCTTCGGATCGCAATACTCCGCCTGATGCGCTGGCCTGCCTGGGTGCAGCCGCTGCCATCGCTATTTCCGACATTCCCTTTAACGGGCCGGTATCGGAAGTGCGTGTGGGCCGCATTGACGGGAAATTTGTGGTAAACCCCAATTTCGACCAGCTTCCTTCTTCCGATATCGATATGATCGTAGCCGGGAACAGTAAGGACATCATGATGGTGGAAGGCGAAATGGGCGAGATCTCCGAAGCCGATATGCTGGGCGCCATCAAATTCGCGCACGAGCACATCAAGATCCAGATCAATGCTATTAAAGAATTCGTGAAAAAAGCGGGCGAAAAAGAAAAACGCAATGCCGATCACGAAGTGCATGATGAAGAACTGAAAGAGCGGGTGCACAAAGCTACCTATGATAAGGTTTATGCTTTGGCCAAGACCGGCAATAAGAACAAGCATGAACGCAGTAAAGGTTTCAAAGCCATTCTTGAAGAATTTTTAAATACCCTCAGCGAAGAGGAGCGCAATGAAAAAGCCGCCCTCATCAAGAAATATTACCACCACGTGGAGTACGATGCGGTTCGCGATGTTGCCCTTAATGAAAAAGTTCGTTTGGACGGGCGCAAAGGCACCGACATTCGCCCTATCTGGAGCGAAGTAGGTTACCTGCCCCGCGCGCACGGCTCGGCCATTTTTACACGTGGCGAAACACAATCGCTCACTACAGTAACGCTGGGCACTAAACTCGACAAGCAAACCATTGACGGGGCCATCCTTCAACTCGAAAACAGCTTTTTGCTGCATTACAATTTCCCCGGCTTTTCAACCGGTGAGGTAAAACCCAATCGCGGTGTGGGAAGGCGTGAAGTAGGTCATGGTAACCTTGCCTTGCGTGCTCTTAAAAAAGTAATGCCCCAGGATATTCCTTACACCGTGCGCGTAGTTTCCGATATTCTCGAATCCAATGGGTCATCGTCAATGGCAACCGTGTGCGCTGGTACGCTTGCGCTCATGGATGCAGGCGTGCAGATCACCAAGCCCGTGACCGGTATTGCCATGGGACTGATCACTAAAAACGGTAAATACGCCATCCTCTCTGATATTCTCGGTGACGAAGATCATTTGGGCGATATGGACTTTAAAGTGTGCGGAACTAAAGATGGCATCACCGCCTGCCAGATGGACCTGAAGGTGGACGGACTTCCTTACGAGGTGATGGAACAGGCGCTGGAACAGGCCAAGCAGGGCCGTTTGCATATTTTGAACGAGATCACCAAAACGATGGACAAGCCGCGCGAAGATTATAAGTCGCACGCGCCACGTATCGTGCAGATCCGCATCCCGAAAGAATTCATTGGCGCTGTGATCGGCCCCGGTGGAAAAGTGATACAGGAAATGCAGCGCGAAACCAATACTGTTATCGTTCTTGAAGAGATCGGTAATGAAGGTGTGGTGGACATCAGTGGTGATAACAAAGAAAGCATTGACGCAGCTTTGGCGAAGATCAGGGCCATTGTGGCGATCCCGGAAGTTGGAGAAACCTACGAAGGAAAAGTCCGCTCCATAATGCCTTACGGTGCCTTTGTTGAGTTCATGCCCGGTAAAGACGGTCTCCTCCACATCAGCGAAGTGGACCACAAGCGCCTCGAAACGCTGGAAGGTGTGTTGAAGGAAGGCGATCGCATACAGGTGAAACTCATCGGTGTTGATCCCAAGAACGGCAAGTTCAAACTTTCGCGCAAGGCTTTAATGCCCAAGCCCGAAAAACAACCGAACGCTTAATCTTTATTCCGGATAATTTTTAAAGATCCCTTCAGCAATGAGGGGATTTTTTTTGCAGTATTGTGTCACCAGTAATTAATGCAGTAGTAAAAAGGCTTGCCCCCGCTGTTAATGGAATTGTAGCATGATTCTTTATAGCAGCCTATGTGGGTTTTATCCGTCATGCGGTTGATAAGGAATTCCACTTTCTTTCCCACCATATCCTTCTCCGGCATAAAACAGCCGATGAGTACGTAAATTATTTTTTCGGCATACACTTTATCTGTGCTGGTGATCACTTCAATTTTAGCAGTACCGCTCTGGCAAAAAGCACCGCAATAAAATCCAGGGGAACTTACTTCGAGGACTTTACCGGTCACTTTTATCTGTTCAGCGGTATCAGTGCCCTCAGGAAAATAATACAGCGGAAACTGCCCGGGGATTACATCGAGTGAATCGTAATTTATCTGGTCCACAGGTATTCTTTCCATCTGAACTGTCGATCGTTCATTGCTTTGTCCAATGAGATGAAATG
>DATDFI010000157.1:0-2999 GCA_036522695.1 Bacteroidia bacterium
CTGAACACTTACGATATCCTGAATGCGGATAACCTCGTGTTGCTCGAAAGCTCGGTGAAACAAATTGAAAACATTTTAAGCTAAACAAAATGAGTATCCTGATAAAACCGGTTGTTACCGAAAAAATGACCGCCCAGGCTGGCGACAAATTCGCGGAAAAAGGTTTTCGCTACGCTTTTGTAGTGGCTACCAGTGCGAATAAGATCGACATCAAGCGCGAGGTGGAAAAAGCGTACGGTGTTACTGTTGAAAAAGTGAATACCATCCGTAACAACGGGAAAATAAAGAACCGCAACACGCGCGGTGGCGTGATTACAGGTCGTGTGAAAAGATACAAGAAAGCAATTGTTACCCTGAAGAAAGGCGATACCATCGATTTCTTTGCAGGAATTTAATACGGATAACGAAGAACAAAAATGGCACTTAAGAAATTCAGACCATTAACACCGGGACAGCGCTTCAAAGAGGTAAGCTCCTTTGAAGAAGTTACTAAAGGCAATGAGCCGGTAAAGAGCTTACTCGCCAAATACAATAAGTCTGGCGGGCGTAACAACACAGGTAAAATGACCATGCGTTACATTGGTGGCGGCCACAAGAAAAGATACCGCATCATCGATTTCAAACGCGACAAACAAAATATCCCTGCTACCGTTGCTACGATCGAGTACGATCCTAACCGCAATGCACGCATCGCCCTTCTTCACTATGTAGATGGAGAAAAGAGATACATCATTGCACCCAATGGACTGCAGGTCGGACAAAAAGTTGTTTCAGGCAAAAATGCAGCTCCCGAGATCGGGAATTGTCTTTACCTGGCCGACATACCTCTCGGTACCATTATCCACAACGTGGAGCTTCGCCCGGGCGAAGGTGCGAGCATCGCACGTGGTGCAGGTACCTACGCACAGCTTGCTGCGCGCGAAGGAAAATTTGCAGTTCTCCGCATGCCTTCAGGCGAACAGCGCATGATCCTCGTGACCTGCACGGCAGTGATCGGTTCGGTCTCGAATCCCGATCATAACCTGGAGAGTCACGGTAAAGCCGGCCGCAAACGCTGGTTAGGCCGCAGGCCCCGCAACCGCGGTGTGGCGATGAACCCTGTAGATCACCCGATGGGTGGTGGCGAAGGCCGCGCTTCAGGAGGACACCCCCGCTCGCGCAAGGGCATCCCTGCTAAAGGTTACAAGACACGCTACAAGAAGAAAGCATCGAACAAATACATAATCGAAAGAAGAAAGAAATAAAAAACCTGGTTTAATGGTCCGGACAGTTCCGCCCGGGTTCACAACCAAAAATTAAAATCATGGCACGTTCGTTAAAAAAAGGTCCGTTTGTCGACTACAAGCTGGAGAAAAAGGTCAATGCAATGATCAAATCCGGTAAGAAACAGGCTATCAAAACCTGGTCACGCAGATCGATGATCACTCCTGAATTCGTTGGGTTCACTTTTGCTGTACACAACGGAAACAAACACATTCCCGTATATGTTACGGAGAACATGGTTGGGCACAAACTCGGAGAGTTTGCGCCCACTCGCGTTTTCAGAGGACATACGGGTAACAAGGATAAAGCCGCAGGTGCAACTCCTGCTCCGCAACAATAAAAATTATTGAACTATGGGAATCCGGAAAAAAGAAATGGCGGAAAAAATGAAGGAGCAGCGCAAAAGCACCTATTATGCAAAGCTGAACAACTGCCCTACTTCACCGCGTAAGATGCGCCTCGTGGCTAACCTTATCAAAGGCCAGGAAGTGTCAAAAGCATTGAACATTTTAAAATTCAGCAGCAAGGAAGCCGCTGTTCGCATGGAAAAACTCCTGAGCTCCGCTATCGCTAACTACGAAGCGAAATCCGGAAGCCGTGCTGATGAAGGCAACCTGTTCGTTAAGGAAGTTCGTGTTGACAGCGCGTTCCAGCTCAAGCGCCTTCGCACCGCTCCGCAAGGACGCGCGAACCGCATCCGCAAGCGCTCCAACCACGTGACCATCATTGTGGACACCAATCAAAACGAAAACGAAGAATAAAATATTTATACCAACAGAATGGGACAAAAAGCAAATCCGATAGGTAACAGGTTAGGCATCATCCGTGGATGGGATTCTAACTGGTATGGCGGTAAAAATTATGCCGATAAGATCGTTGAAGATGATGTCATCCGCAACTATATCAAAGCGCGTTTGGCAAAAGCGAGCATTGCTAAAGTTGTGATCGAACGCACCGGCAGCGAAAAACCGCTCACCACTATCACCATTCACACTGCACGACCCGGCATCATCATCGGTAAAGGCGGTAAGGAAGTGGACAAGATCAAGGAAGAGCTGAAAAAGATCACGAAGAAGGATGTTCAGATCAACATCTTCGAGATCAAAAGGCCCGAGCTGGATGCGCGCCTTGTTGCCGACAGCATTGCACGCCAGATCGAGGGACGTATCTCTTTCCGCAGGGCGATGAAAATGTCCGTTGCATCCACCATGCGCATGGGTGCAGAAGGTATCAAGATCCGTCTTTCCGGTCGTTTGGCCGGTGCCGAGATCGCACGTACCGAAGGTTACAAAGAAGGACGCGTTCCACTCCATACTTTCCGTGCCGATATCGACTACGCCATTTCTGAAGCACATACTACTTACGGCCGCATTGGTGTAAAAGTGTGGATCTGCAAAGGTGAGGTATTCGGAAAACGCGACCTCTCCCCCAACTTTATTGTGGGTGGTGGTAAGGAGAAAAAAGGCGGTGAGAACCGTGAACGCAATGAACGTGGTCCGCGTAAAGGCGGCAACGAGCGCGGTGGAAAACGCAGGGAGAACAAAGACTAAAATAAATTTAATAACACTATAATTCCAGTACAATGTTACAGCCGAAAAGAACAAAGTTCAGGAAGATGCACAAGATGAAGATGAAGGGCAACGCCACGCGCGGGGCTCAGCTGACTCATGGCTCTTTCGGTATCAAAGCGCTCAAGGGAGCATGGGTGACCGCCCGCCAGATCGAAGCAGCCCGCG
>DATDFI010000158.1:0-9483 GCA_036522695.1 Bacteroidia bacterium
GTCAGCGCATAGCGGTGCTGGCGCCTGTTGTGAAAGGAAGGAAAGGTCATTATCGTGAGCTATTCGAGCAGGTGCGAAAGCAGGGCTTTTTGCGCGTGCGCGTGGATGGTGAGATCAAAGAACTTACAGCCCGTTTGCAACTGGATCGTTATAAGGTCCATGATATCGAGATCGTGATCGACAGGATAGCCGTGAACGAAGCTGCCAGGCAACGCGTGGTGGAATCGGTGAACCTGGCGATGAAGCATGGAAAAGGCGTGATCATGGTGGCGCCTATCGAATCGCACCTGAATGGAGATTCATTAGGACATATTGCGCACTTCAGTAAATTTTTGATGTTCCCCACTTCGGGAATATCGTACGATGAGCCTGCGCCAAATTTATTTTCGTTCAACTCTCCTTATGGCGCCTGCCCTAAATGCAACGGGCTCGGTCACATCCAGGAGATCGATATCAACAAGATCATTCCACACAATACAAGAAGTATCAAAGCGGGAGGAATTATTCCATTGGGAGAATACAAACCCAACTGGACCTTCCGGCAGATAGAAGCGATAGCCGACCGTTACCGCTTCAAACTTTCGGATCCCATAAAAGATATCCCCGAAGATGCATTGAATACCATACTTTATGGGTCTGATGAAGTTTTTAAAGTGAAACCCGCTTACGAAGGCGGCTCGTCTTCCTATTCTGTTTCGTTTGACGGGATCGTGAATTTACTGGCGAGGCAGGAAGAAGAAAGCGACTCACCCTCTATGCAGCGCTGGGTGCAGGAGTTCATGAACGAGATCGCCTGCCCGAAGTGCAACGGGTCACGATTGAAAAAAGAAGCGCTTCACTTCAAGATCGGGAATAAGAATATTACGGAACTCGCACAGCTCGGCATTGCTGAACTGCAGGACTGGTTCGCCAGCGTAGAGAACCGCCTGGGTGAAAAGCAGAACATCATCGCGAAGGACATCATCAAAGAGATCCGTTCACGTGTGCAGTTCCTGCTCGATGTAGGCCTCGATTATCTCACCCTCGACCGCAGCTCGCGTACACTTTCAGGAGGAGAAGCACAGCGCATCCGCCTCGCCACGCAGATCGGTTCGCAGCTTGTGGGTGTGCTTTACATCCTTGATGAGCCGAGCATAGGATTACACCAGCGCGACAATCACAAGTTGATCGATGCATTGAAAAACCTTCGCGACATAGGCAATTCCGTTCTTGTGGTAGAGCATGACAAGGACATGATACTCGCAGCCGATCACGTGATCGACATTGGTCCGCTTGCCGGTGTGCACGGAGGAAAAGTCGTGGCCGAAGGAACGCCCAAAGAGCTTTTGAAATTCCGCACACTCACTGCTGATTACATTACAGGCAGGAGGTCGATACCCATTCCGGCCCAGAGAAGAAAAGGAAGCGGGGAAATACTCTCGCTGCGCGATGCGAACGGGCATAACCTGAAACACGTAGACCTGGACCTCCCGCTGGGAAAATTCATTTGCGTGACCGGGGTTTCGGGAAGCGGGAAATCCTCGCTCATCAACGAGACCTTGTATCCCATTCTCAACAAGCATTTTTACCGTTCGGTGCAAAAACCACTTTCTTATCGCTCGGTGAAGGGACTCGAGCATGTGGATAAGGTGATCGAGATCGATCAGTCGCCCATCGGCCGAAGCCCGCGCTCCAACCCCGCCACGTACACCAACGTTTTTTCCGATATCAGGAATTTATTCGCCAATATCCCGGAAGCGAAGATCCGCGGCTATAAACCGGGAAGGTTTTCTTTCAATGTAAAAGGCGGCCGTTGCGAAACATGCCAGGGCGCAGGAGTACGCACGATAGAGATGAATTTTTTACCGGATGTTTATGTGAACTGCGAAACCTGCAATGGCAAACGTTACAACCGCGAAACGCTCGAGGTTCGTTTCAAAGGAAAATCCATCAGCGATGTGCTGAACATGACCATTGACAATGCCGTGGAATTTTTCGAGCACATTCCTTCCATTCTTCAAAAGATAAGCGCGCTGAAAGAAGTGGGACTCGGTTACATTACGCTCGGTCAACCCAGCACAACGTTGTCGGGCGGTGAGGCACAACGCGTGAAACTCGCCACCGAACTTTCGAAAAAACAAACCGGTCGCACTTTTTACATCCTGGATGAGCCGACAACGGGATTGCATTTCGAAGACATCCGCATTTTGCTGGAGGTACTGAATAAACTCGTGGACTCAGGGAATACCGTGCTGGTGATCGAGCACAACCTCGACATCATCAAGGTAGCCGATCATATCATCGACCTGGGGCCTGAAGGTGGGATCAAAGGCGGGAACATTATTGCAGAAGGAACTCCTGAAGAGATCGTCCGCAATAAAAAAAGTTACACCGCCCACTATTTAGAGAAGGAACTGGCCGAAGCGCAAGTGACAAAAAGAGGCTGAACCCCTGCTCATTCATTTCCCGGTAAAAAATCCATGTTCACTTCCTCCCCATTGAGCGGGCGCAGGCTGCGTTGCTTTTCCAATTCCGAATGAGGAGGGATGGAATCTCCATCCTCCCCGGTGGTCCACATGTCCTCGTGCATGGTCCAGTAAAAAAATTCAGACGTCCACAAATATTTCCCTTTCCATTTCACTTTTACGTACCGCTGCATCATGTCTTCATTCGTTCCTTCCTGCGCAAATGCAAACACTTTAAGCCGAAGCGGATGTTTCGTGATCGTATCGGTCACTTTTCCAACAGGTGTTCCACTCAGCCGCATGGGCCAGTCGAATGTTTCTCCGTCCCCAGGATGATCAGCCGTAACATAATCATAAGTATTAATTTCCTTTTGCACCACCGTATCGATCCGGGAAAAATTCTTCACCGTCATTTCCATACGATCGCTTTCGCGGTAACGCATTCCACTCGACCATGAACCGGGAAAATCAGGATTGAACTCGATATGGCATTTGTCAAGGGAATACGAGATGACCACCTCGCTGCGGCTTCTCCTGATCTTCACCCCCTCATCTTTTATCTCGAAATACAGCGTGGAATCCTTTTTCATGGCCTCTTCATAATGATCCAGCAATATCTTTTTATAATAGCCATTGGTGAAATACAAAGAATCGAGCATGGAATAATGCGGCCTGCCCTTTGTACGATCCATAATAGCATTCGCACCCGTTGATGGACGATGGCAACAATATAGTATGCCCAGTACAGCTATGAAAGTCAAACGCTTCAAATTTCTTTATCGGTAAATTCAATACTGCCTTCCACGGCCCAGTTTCTCCACCACCCATTTGTATTCCTCCGTATTCTTAGCCAGGATCAAAACCATTTTATCATAAGGGATCCTCACATCCTCAATGCCCAGGATATTGGTCACTGCCCCGGGCCGTGGAAAGAAAAAATAAACGCCATCATTCGCAAAGTAAAAATCATTACCGGGAAAACCATCCGAGTTTGAAACATAATCGGCCTGCCAGTTGTCCCAATCTCCTCTTCGCTTTATTTCGGTCTCTATCCACTTACCCAGGATCTCCTCTGATGATGTATCCTCCCGCAGCAGTTCATTAAGCGTCAAAAAGCCCTGGCTCTCAAAATCAAAAAGGTAATGTTCAATATCATTGTTAGCGCCCATACCTCCGAGATAATCGGAATGAAAAACTTCGAAGGAAATAAATCCCGGTGCAGCAAGATCAACAGTGGTCAATTTGGCAAAACTATACTGCGTTGAATCTCGATCAAACCCGGGTCCCCATATTGCACCTGGCGCCACCGCAGTATTTTCATCCAGCGCATTGAATTTCCTTTGGGCCACGGTATCGGGATTTCCCAGCATCTCTATCCAGTTCCAGCCCCAATCACCCTCCGTTCGGCCCTTGTTCCTGTAAATGATCCTGTAATCTACCCATTCCCTCCGCTCGAGGTGAAAGTGCAATTTTTTCCGGCCTTTTTTCCCGGTCCAGGTGCCGGCAATGCTGTCCGCTCCCCGGTAATAAAAACCGGTAAAGACCCCCGTGACAACTGAATCATATGTTTCCGTGATCGTGATATTATTCCCTTTCAAACGACCATTCAGTGAAATATCCTTCCCGATCCCGGAGTAATAGTAATTACCTGACAGGCTATCCCCATTTATCCACAACTTAACCACGAAAGGCACCTCCTTCCCGTTCGCCATGAAGTAACCTTCAAATTGCTTTTTTGTCACTACAAAACAGAGTCCGGGGAGGCCGGGGAGACAAAAGAGAAAAAAAACAATGGCGCTTCTCATTTTACCTTCTCCATTTTTCCGTTCACTAGCTTTTTTCTTACGGTAGTATAATCAGGCTCTTCTTTTCCTTTCGAATAATCGGGGATATTTTCCTCCGATTCCACCAGCGTGATCTTTCCATTTATATATTTATAAATATCCGTTCCGTAATGTTCGTAATTACCGGGCTCACGCCATTGGTAGATCACCTGCTTTGAGGCCGCATTAAAAGTGGGGCCGTAAACATTTTCAAGCAAGGTGTCGCGGGAAAATTTCCCGGTCGATGGATCAAATATCCAATCGTAATAATTGGCATTGTAAGCAAAAGCGGGCATGTATTCCAGCAACCGGAAATCATCATACCCGTCAAAATTCATGTCCTCTACAATAAAATCTCTTTCCAGGAAATCCTTTTTGCGGCCGGACGGATCCCAGATGCTGTTATCTTCGGGCTCAATATCCTGTACTTCACTGCGGTCCTTTTTAGAAAGTATGCAGATATGCGTTGCATGCGGGGAGCTACCGGAAGTATCCACCAGCACTTCGAAAATAAAATCAGTGTCGTTCACATCCACCACTGCTTGCGCCTGCATGTACATTGCGCAAAGGATAAAAAATAATAAAACGATCAGGTTTCTCATAGCACCAATAAGATCCGGGAGCCCCGCTTTTTACATAGAAAAACCTGCGCCATCTATTAAACGCGGTAAAAAAGCCGGTAAGTGCGGCCCTTAGGAAATAATATGCCAGTACCTGCGTTAAGGCAAATCGGCACATACTTTGTAAGGTAAAAAGTGTACCTTTAAACATCCCTAAATATTTTAATTTACTCTCTATAATTTTCGTTTATGCATAAGCACGAAGAAGAAGAAAAGATCAGGAAGATCTTTGCACCGAAAGACTGGAACGACATAAAAGCAGCGAACTCCTGGCAGATATTCAAGATCATGGGCGAGTTCGTGGAAGGGTTCGAAAAAATGGCCCGCATCGGTCCTTGTGTTTCCGTATTCGGCTCGGCACGCACCAAGCCCGGCACTAAATATTATACGCTGGCCGAAGAGATCGCGTTCAAACTGGTGCGCGAAGGTTACGGGGTGATCACGGGCGGTGGCCCGGGCATTATGGAAGCCGGGAATAAAGGTGCAAAAGCAGGCGGAGGAAAATCCGTGGGATTGAATATCGAACTTCCCTTTGAGCAACACCCGAATACTTTCATTGATCACGACAAACTCATCAGCTTCGATTATTTTTTTGTACGCAAAACCATTTTCCTGAAATACTCCCAGGGGTTCATCGCATTGCCGGGCGGGTTCGGCACCATGGATGAATTGTTCGAAGCTTTAACGCTCGTGCAAACCACCAAGATCGCGCACTTCCCGATCATCCTGATGGGAAAGCATTACTGGCAGGGCCTGCTGGACTGGATCAAGACGACCATGCTGATGGAAGAACATAATGTAAGCGAGGAAGACCTGGAACTTTTTCACGTGGTGGACACGGCCGATGAAGCGGTGGCCATCATCAATGATTTTTATTCGAAGTACATGCTCAAGCCCAACTTCTGATATGAGGACATTTGCCTGCACATTCCCGCTTTTGCTTGCCTTCATCTCCTTTAACACCAATGCGCAGCGTGTAACCGCTTACTTCGATTACAAGAACGCATTCATGGTGTTCGATGACGGAGCCTTTAACCAGATCGAATACACGCAGGTAGGAAAATACAAAGTGGGTGGTGATTTTATCGCTTACATGAATGCCGACAACAGCCTGAAATATTATTACAAGGGAGAAACGTTCATGCTGGAAGAAGCGCAGCCGCAAAGTTTCGATTGTTCATTGAATCTTTGCGTTTACAAAATGAACCGCAGGCTGATGAAAGTAGAGAACGGTGACAAGACCACGCTTTGCGACTGGGCATCGGATTATCAAATTGGCGACAGCATTGCGGCCTTTACGGATTACGGTGACCCGGGATTCAAAGTGTATTACAACGGGCAAACCACCGCACTCGAAACAGGCGTGAACCAGGGAGGAGTGAGAGAATACAAAGTGTCGGCAAACCTCGTAGCTTATATTGATGCCACAAACGACCTGAAAATTTTCTGGCACGGGCAAACCTACGACATGAAGACCAAGAATTTCAGCCTGGAGTACCAGGTGGGTACCGACATGTGCGCATTCGTGGATCGCTTTACCAATGAATTCAAGGTTTTTTACCAGGGAGATGTGCAGGTGCTCGATCAAACCCCTCCCAAATTCATGCGTGTGAATAACAATTCGGTGGCGTATATCGATGCTTCGCAGAACTTTAATATTTTTTACAACGGGGAGACCATGTTCGTTTCCGGTTTTGTGACGGACACCACGTTCAGCGCGGTGGGTAACATGGTAGTGTTCTCGTTGAAGAACGATCTGAAAGTTTTTTTCAAAGGGAAGATATACCAGATGGAGAACACCAAACTGAGCAACGATCACTTTGCAGCGAAAGGAATGTACATGAACGGTCCCCGCAATACTTTTATTTACCTCGATAATTTCGGGAGGGTGAAAATGTTCGACAACGGTACCATACGGCCCAACGTCACCTTCGAAACACCCACCAAGGTAGAACTCACGAACGATATACTCGTGATAACGCTGGGCACGAATACCGTGAGCGTTTATTATAAGGGGAAAACATATTAAAGCTTGCTTCAAAAAAAAGAGACGCGATCGATCGCGTCTCTATCTTTCCTTTCAAGGATACAATTTTTATAAAAAACCTTTCTTGTTTCAATCAACCACTACAACCTTATCGATCCTAGTCCCCTGGCGAATGTGATCGAGCACATCCAGTCCTTCATACACTTTCCCGAAGCAGGTATGCTGGCGGTCCAGGTGGGAGGTTTGCGCGCGGCTTAACACGATGAAAAATTGTGAGCCGCCTGTATCGCGGCCTGCATGCGCCATGGAAAGCACTCCACGATCATGATATTGGTTACCTCCCGTCAATTCGCATTTAATGGTATAACCCGGCCCACCGTAACCTTTGCCATGCGGGCAACCCGCCTGCACTACAAAGTTGGGGATCACACGATGAAAGATCAGCCCGTCATAAAACCCTTTTTTCGCGAGGTCGGTGAAATTTTTAACGGTATTGGGAGCATCCTTTTCGAAGAACTCCACTTTCATCACTCCTTTTTCGGTATGAATTTCTGCTGTCATGTTTCCTTTGATTTTTAGAAGCATGAAGTTAACCAAAATACCTCTACGAATTACGACTCTTTACGAATTTACCAATGAAGTCTCTTCACATCACAGTTCAACAGTTTCTCTCGAGCTCCCATTCAACCATTTACCAATTAACCAATCGATCGGTTTACCAATTGATGAATAACTGGCAACCCTTCACTGCTCAAAATTCACATTGCCCTGCATGGCATTATACAAATTGCAATTGGACGGGATATAAGTTTCTGTTTCGTTTATCCTGCCTTCATTCATGAGCCTGGGATTGTGATGACCATGAATTACTTTTTTCCCAACCAGGCGCTTGCAATACGAGATCATCAGCTCATGCGTATTGCTGCTGTAGTTTTTCAGTTCGGAGGTAGTGTAATCAAATGCATAACCGATCTTCACCCCGCGCCAAACCACTCCCGCCATCAGCACAATGGCATCCGTCATCCGGTAGGAGGCACCTCCCCAGAACCTGTCATTGAAGTATAATAGCCCGTTCACATCAAAGATCATCGCCTTTCCATCCGACTTCACCAATACCGAAGGCTTGAATGCGAGACTTCGCATTCCCGGCACACTGATCTTCGTTCCGGCCGTTAAATAATAATGCGGAACATTTTTGAAATAGTGATCGGCTGTGGAATTTCCATTGTTGTAGGCATGATTAACGGAAACACCCACGTAATTTTCATTCACATCGAGATAAAACAAACCCGCTCCAAGATCCATGAACGACAAGGGCGGGGCGCCCACGGGAATGGAATTATCACCCGGCACACCATCGGGCGCAATCCAGTTATCGATGAAACTTTTTTGCATCCATCCTATCCTTCCCCCTAAACTCAACTCACCGTTACCGATATTAAAATGCCTCGAACCGGAAAGCAGGCAGGCAAAATTTTTCTCATTGCCCAATTTATCTTCAGCCGCTGTAAAACCTATGCCCCCCTGCATCACCGGCACAAATTGATTCACGTTAAGCAAAGTGGTAACAGGCGCACCGGGAAAGCTCACCCACTGGTTGCGGTAGATCATCGAAAGGCACTGCCCGTGCGTCATGCCCGCGAATGCTGGATTGAAATCCAGTTTATTGAACATGTTGTGACTGAACTGCGCGTCCTGCTGGGCAAAACCCTGTACGGCTGCCTGCATGCACAGGAGCATGATAAAGATCTTTTTCATAAATATGTTTTTAGTTGTACCTGGGGCAGAACTCAGAGGTATAACGTAAGGAAGGAAAAAAGATACAGCAACAAGTTTACAGTCTCTTGTTTCGAGCTTACTGTTAGTTCTCTGCTAAATGTTGATCGGGCAGAAACCGGGACCCGTGGCTGGAAACTCCGCTTCGGGTCACCGCTTTTATATTGCTCGATATCCTTTTTTATGAATTCAGGAAGCCTGGGCGCCTTCCCTCTCATTTTAACATTTTTTTGAGCCGAAAAAGGCAGGTAAAAGAGGAAAAGCATTAATGTGCAAAGAGATCTTTTCGTATTGCGGCATGTGAATTGTCAACTGGCACCTAAAAACAATGCCTGAAATAAAGCTAAAATGCTGACAGGCAATTGTTAATGATGCAACTAAATCCGAACTTCCATTGTCTTCCTATTGAGTAAATTTGTGTTACATATGTGAAAGTAAATAATGAAAAGATCAGCGTTTTATTTTTTTGTTTTCTCTCTTCTTTCCTGCATTCAAACATTCGGGCAGTCGGCCTGCCCATCGGTGACTGCCAGTCCTAACCAAACCGTGTGCAGCGGCTGCGCCACCATAAGCGCAACAATACAGGGAACCGTTTCTACAACTTCTTATACCGTTTCATCTATTCCCTATACCCCATTCAATTATTCAACCGGGACCCCGGTGCTGGTAGGAATTGATGATGAATGGTCGAGCGTGATCAACCTGCCTTTTTGTTTCGAATTTTATGGAAATACGTTTAACCAGTGTGTGCTCGGATCGAATGGTGAAATAACTTTTGACCTCACCCAGGCCAATGGCTTTAACACCTGGCCTATCAGCGCACCGGTACCTAC
>DATDFI010000159.1:0-9981 GCA_036522695.1 Bacteroidia bacterium
CAGGCGATACCACTTCATCGGTGAATGTGATGACGGGGGCATATACGGTTACGGTCACCGATACGAATGGCTGTACCGGAACATCAGCCGCAGTGAATGTAGCCGTGGACCCTGTTCCTGTCGCGAACTTTACCTTCGCCCCATCACCCACCAGTTATATCGGTAACGAAACGGTGTTCACTGATCTTTCTACCGTGAGCAGTGGTAATATTGTAAGTTGGGCCTGGAATTTCGGTGACGGTGGAAATTCAACTTTAGAAAATCCGACCTACTACTACACCAATGAAGGAATTTTCACCATCGAACTTACGGTGACCACGCAGGCGGGTTGTGTGGATACGATCATTGAAACGGTGAAGGTGGAAAGCGGTTACACATTCTACGTTCCTAATGCATTCACTCCAAATAATGATGGCATCAACGATGAGTTCATGCCGAAATTCTCAGCGATAGATCCTGCAAGCTTTGAAATGTACATTTTCGATCGCTGGGGAATGAAGATCTATCACACCAAGGATATCAACGCGCCCTGGCTGGGCAAGGTGAACAATTCAGGCGATCTTGTGGAAGAGGACGTATACGAATACATTTTTAAATTCAAAGACCTTGGCGGGAAGGGACACACGGTGACGGGTCATATCTCGGTGATCAAATAATCCAGGAACTACACGCCCTAAATGATACGCGGAATTTTAAAAGCAGTTTTATTACTATTTCCCTTGCTGTATTCCGCAACTGTGTCCGCGCAGGTATTTGCCGGTAACGATACCATCATTTGCTCACCGGGTAACGTAACGCTCAATGCTACGGTCACTCCTTCCAACGGCACCACGAGTTACTCGGTCGCCAACGTGAACTATTCTCCTTTTCCTTACAGCACGGGCACCCCGGTTAATTTTCCCTCTAACCAGGATGATGATATTTCCGCACCGATCAACATCGGGTTCAACTTTTGTTTTTTCGGAAATTCCTATTCGCAGTTTTATGTAGGAACAAATGGATGGATCTCGTTCACCGGTGGACAATATATCGGTGGCAATGCGTCAACGCCTATTCCCAGCGGATCGTTCACCGTGCCGCGCAACTGCATCATGGCTGCGTGGGAAGATTGGAACATGACCTTTGGGGGGACAGTACGTTACAGCGTGCAAGGTACTGCCCCTTTCCGCAAGCTCATTGTGTCGTGGGACCAGGCTGCGATGTACCAGTGCACCAACAATCTGGGAACGTTCCAGATCATCTGTTATGAAACAAGCAACGCGATCGGCATAAACATTTTAAGCAAGCCTGCCTGCAACACCTGGTTCAATGGAAAGGCAGTGGAAGGTTTGCACGATGCAACAGGAACAACTGCGTTCACTGTGCCCGGGCGCAACAGTGCGCAATGGACGGTGACCAACGATGCATATCTTTTCACGCCCAATGGTCCGCCTAATCCTTACACGGTGAATTGGTTTGACATGACCAATACGAACATAGGAACAGGGAACAGTGTTACGGTGAATGTACCCTCCAACTCCACGTATTACGCGATCGTGAATTATTCCTGCAGCAATTTGAACGATACCGATTCGGTGAACGTGATCGTGGGAATTCCGGCCAGTGTAAGCGGAACAAATTTGAATTGCAACGGTGCCAACAACGGTTCGGCCTGGGCGATCACAACGGTTCCCGGCCCGTATTCATTTAACTGGAGCAATGGTGCCACAACGGATACGATACAAAATCTACCGGCCGGAACTTATACGGTTACCGTGCATTATGGTCCCTGCTCTTATGTCGATTCGGTGACCGTTACTCAGCCTCCGCCAATAAACACCAATACCGTTTTTGCTCCCGATACCTGTGGTCATGGAGTGGGCGCGGCCGGTGTGCTGGCGAACGGGGGCAATGGCGGCCCGTTCTCTTATTCGTGGAGCAATGGCGCAACAACAATGAACATTGTTGGGCTATCATCAGGAAATTATACCGTGGTAACCACTGATGCGAGTGGTTGTACCGTTCAGAATACCGTCACCATCACGGATCTTCCTCCGCCTACGGCAGGTTTTTTTTACAGCCCGCAAACGGTGACCCTGATAGAGCCGAACGTTCAATTCACGGATGCTTCTAACGGAGGTTCGTCCTGGAACTGGGATTTTGGTGACGGAGACACTTCCTCGCTGGCTAACCCCCAGCATACGTACACTGCCGAGGGAACGTATACAGTTACTCTTATTGTCACCAACGCATTCGGCTGCAGCGATACCATTACACAAGTGCTCACGGTGGAGGGCTTCTATACGTTTTACATTCCAAATGCTTTTACTCCGAATGGCTGGGGCCCTGCCGAGAATGAAACGTTCGGTCCTGAATACTCAGGTGTGAAGAGTGAGAATTATGATTTTTACATCTATGATCGCTGGGGAAATCTTTTGTTCCATACTACGGACATCAACCAGCGCTGGGATGGTAAGAGTAAGAATGGCGGTGCACTGGAGGAGGATGTATACGTTTATCTTTTTGTGTTTGATGATTTCCAGGGCAATTACCACGAGGTGACCGGTCATGTGAGTTTACTCGGGAAAGCGAAATAATTTTTGAAAACTTCTTTTAAAGCGCACACACCGATTCGATAAATTAGCCTGCTTTAACACCCCCCGATGCCCCGAGCGCTTAAAATAGTTTTGTTTTGTTGTGTGGCCCTGTCGCCCGGGAGATCTTTTTCGCAATCATTTTCTTCACCGCTTGTTTTCAGGGACAGTTCCGCTTCCTTCTTAGAAGGAAAAGAGAATTGGGTAGAGTTGCCCGAATACCGGGAACAGCATCGTCTCGGGTACAAAACTCCTGACGGACGAATTATTTTTCAATACAGCAAAGCTAACTTGTGTTACCTGGATAAGGAGGGGAAATATTCTCCTGTTAATTGTTCATTGGTGAAAGACGGTGAGGGCTGGAATATTTCCGACCAGCAATTTCCCGCTCATCAAAATAAGGATGGGAGCACCATAATGGAACTGGGTAACGGGATGCAAATTCAATTCAATTTGAATTGCAGGGTGAACGACAAGGGGCGTTTTGTTGAAGGTTGGAGTGTGAAGGATAATGAAATCCATTTCACTGCATTCGGCCAGGGCCTGCATAAAAGGATATCCTTCCGCGAGAATGCTGTTGAATCAGATTACATCATCGATTCATTGGTGGATTACATGCGTTCCGGTCTTGATCTCTCCGAAGAAGTAAGGTTGCCGCAGGGTCTTTCGTTTGTTCTCGAGAATTCTGTTCGCGGTGCGGATGCGCGCGATGCCGTGGTGCGAGGAGCGGGCGGGGAGGAGCTGGCGCGTTTTCGTGAGCCGGTGTTTTACGATGCGGCAGGAAATTATGCGGCCGGCCAATACGAGCTCATTTCAGAAAATGGGAATTATAGTTTAAGATTTTCCGTTCCCGTAAAATGGCTTTGCGACAAAGCACGTGTGTTCCCGCTCACCATCGATCCGCTTGTAACAGGCCCCACATCCACCTGGCCAGGTGGGATGATGCCTTCCTGCCTGCTCCCGAATTACAATGTGGACAGTATCCTCGTTACCGTTCCCCCGCAGATCTCTGTCACTTCACTCATGCTGCAGGGAAGTTTTGAAGCGGACGTGAATTCCAATACACCTAAGAGTGACGGAAGATTGTATTTCAGTACCACTTGCGGTATGACACCCATCATGACGGTGACAGGTCCCAACGGGCAGCTTCCGGGCACGGCTTACCTGGCATACACCAATTACCAGTTTCCGTTGTTGTGCTGTCACCCCTCTTCCTGTACCGGGTACAGTTTTTATTTGCGGATGCATCTCGGCCGTGCTAACCAGGGTGCCGGCTGCAACACTTCTTACATTTATTATGATCCTGCTTCATTGTGGCCCTTCAGCGCGTATGTGGAAGGACATACGGTCGAAAGCTACGGGCAGAACTGGACGGTGACTCCTGCCACACTTTGCTCCGATGTGTGTTCGCTCACCATGAAAGCCTTCGTGCGTTACGGTGTGCCGCCTTACACTATCACGCATCCCTGGGCAACAGGCGGCCCCATCACCATTGGAAATAATTTAGGCTGCAACACCGGTGCATCACAACCGCAGTTAACACTCACCATTCCCAATTGCCCGCATTATTGCGGTAATGTAACCACGCTATCGGTCCCTCCTCCTGTAATTACGGATGCCTGCGGGAATACCGTGACCGGCTTAACGCCCAAAAATATCACGATCAATCCCACACCACTTACCACTGCCAATAATGTTTCGCAAAATGTTTGCTCGGGCGATCTTTATTCTGTGCTGTACACTTCCTGCGTGAACAATTCAACATTCAGTTGGAGTACAGGCACCGGCCCGCACGGAACAGGTAACGTACTCAACACTTCCACTAACAATACCACCGTTCCCGATACCATTTTTTATTACACCACGGCCACTTCCCCGCAGGGATGCACAGGCCCGCCTGATACGGCAATGGTGATCATAAACCCGTATCCTGTTGCTGATGCCGGGACAGATCAGCAAATTGAAACTGGGCAGACCGTAACCCTCAATGGATCCGGTGGAACATCGTACAGCTGGGCCCCGCCCACCTGGCTGAGCTGCACCAATTGCCCGGATCCCGATGCCACCCCGCTTGCTACCACTGCGTATGTGGTTTATGTCACGGAGAACGGTTGTACCAGTACCGATACGGTGATCATCGATGTGATCTTTCCGCCCCTCGATATTTTTGTGCCCAATGCTTTTACGCCCGATGGCAACGGGGTGAATGATGTGCTGCAGGTCTCGCTGCTGGGTGTGGCCGATTTCGAGATGCATATTTTTGATCGCTGGGGGGAAGAGATCTATAACTGGAAAGGCCTTAATGGGAGCTGGGATGGGACGTATAAAGGAAGACGCGTGCAGGAAGGCGTTTATGTTTATATATGGCATGCGGTGCCTTCCGATCTTCGGTATTCTCCAAGGGAAGGAACGGGGACCATTACCGTGATCTCTAACGGGAAGAAGCAGTGAACAGTTTTGAGTTTACAGTCTCTTGTCTATAGTTTTCGTTGCTTGTGAAAAAAATAATTTTTGTTGTAGGTATTCCCGGAATTTTATTCTTCTCTTGTACTTCCCCGAATTATCTCGCTTCTGCAAAACGCACTTCTTTCACGCTTCCGTTCAAACTTTCATTCGCTTTGCCGGAGAATGATAAACGTAATGGAATTGAGTCGGTTTTTTGTTCATTGACGATGAAGGGGAATGAAGATGCTTATTCCATCACCGTAGTTTTTAAAGACGAGGACTACCCGAATTTTTTTGCGGATGGCGCTTATGATCTTTACCGAAGGTTCAAATACGGGAGGGAAAAAGATGTGGAGACGTTTTCTGTGAATTGCGATCATGCCTCAGGCAAAATAATTTCGGTTGATCTTTCGGATGTGTATTCGGGCGCGCAGGACTTTCGTAAGAAGATCGTTACACATCAGGATACCATCTGCAAAAGCGGAAACGGGGATGCGCTTTTGCTTTACGTCAATACCTGGAATCACATGTTTTCTTTGAAGGATAATAATCCATCCCTGGAAAAGATCATGGTCGAGAATTTTGTACGCTATTGCGGGAACAGGGAGGAGGTGGAGAGAAGGTTATAGGTTTACGCTCATCCTCGAATAGTACGAAGTGAAAATGATTATGAAGATCACCGAGAACACGATCCCGATGATCGAGAGAATATCGAGGTAGTCGATGGAAAAAAAGAAGGACTCCTTGAGGCTGATGGTGATCACGTACAGGTGCACTCCCCATTTTTTCATGTGCCATATTCCCACGAACGAGATAAAGCTTGACGCAATGATGAACCCGTAGATGGCGGGGGCCCAGTCACCGATCTTTTTTATGGATGGAGAAAACACGCCCGGGAACGTGCACGTGATCCATAAAAAGCCGATGATGCAGGCGATGGAAATAAGTGCGGGTCGTTTGGCGCCTTTCATATCAATTGGATCTTATTGCTTCTACGGGATCGAGCTGTGAAGCGGAATAGGCAGGAACGAATCCCGAAACGATCCCGATCAGCACGCTGATGGTAATGCCGAGAATGACATTGGAATTGGTAAGGATGATCTCCATCCCGAATGAATCGCCTACCATGAATGTGCCGAGGTAAATGATCACGAGCCCGATGATGCCTCCAATAAGGCTGAGCACCACCGCTTCGGAAAGGAATTGGAGCAGGATGAAATAATTTTTTGCGCCAAGCGATTTTTGTATACCTATCATATTGATCCGTTCCCGCACCGACACGAACATGATGTTAGCGATACCGAACCCGCCTACCAGTATGGCGAATCCCCCGATCATCCAGCCGGCAGTTCCTATCACCTCGAACAGCCCGTCAAAACCTTTGTTGATCAAACTGGTTTGGTTGAGTGCAAAATCATCATCGGCCATAGGCTGGATCTTTCGAATGGCGCGCATGATGCCGGTGAGCTCATCGATCAGCTCATCATTGCTCACACCCGGCTTTGCCTTCACCATGATGAGCGGATCGAAATTATCATTGCGCAGGTCCACCAGGTTGCGCACAAAATTCACCGGGACAATGGCCTGGTTGTCCTGGTTATTGCCGAGGAGGCTTTCTCCTTTTTTCCTGAGCACGCCTATCACTTTAATGTTCAGTCCATGCACTTTGATGGTGTTCCCTATCGGGTCCTCGTGGGGAAAAAGTCCCTCGGCAATGTTGGCGCCAATAATGGCCACCGGCCTGCCCGCGGCCGATTCATCGGGAGTGAAATAGCGCCCGTCTGCAATGTCGAGCGAGTAAACTTTATCGTAATCCTCGGATACAGCCGCGATGTCGGCACGCTCAATGCTGCTGTTGCGGTGCTTGATGGTCTTCTGGAACGAAACCGTGAAACAGGAAGATTCGGATTTGCGGCTCCTGTGTTGTATCTGCCCAAGTTCCGAGATATTGGGAACGGGCCGGTTCAGGTATTTCCACCAGGGATAATCCTTCCCGAAATCCCAGGGCCATTTGGCCACGAACACCACGTTATCTCCCAGTGAAGCGATGCTGCTGCGAATGTTGTGCTCGAGCGAGTCCACAACCGTGAATACGGAAATAATGGCGAAGATCCCGATGGTGATCCCTAACAGGGAAAGGAAAGTGCGGAGCCGGTTCACCCGCAAGGCATTCAGGGCGAAAAGCACACTTTCTTTAAGGAGGAAAAGGAACAGCATCGGCTATAGTATCAACTCCTTCGTCTATAGTGAAGCGAGAAGGGAAACAAAGTTACCAAAACAAGCGTACAAATGGACAGGAGCTGGGAATTCACAAAACAAGATTTTTTTCCGTATTTTTTTCCGAACACGCATAAAATTTTTTTCATTTTCGTCTCGAAAAAATGCGATCCCACTACGTGTTACTTATGAACATTTTCGGAATTTATCAACAAAGATTTTTACTCTGAATCAAGCGGGTTTTTATTGTATAATTTTGCTCGCTAAGAATAGCCCCCTATGAGCGGAAATAAGAGGATCAAGAGTGCGCTGATCTCTGTTTTTTACAAAGATAACCTGGAGCCCATCGTAAAAAAACTGAACGAGCTGGGTGTGAAAATATACAGCACCGGTGGCACGCAGGAGTTCATTGAAAAATTGAATGTGCCGGTGGTGCCGGTGGAAGAACTCACTTCCTACCCTTCCATTCTCGGTGGGCGCGTGAAAACACTTCATCCCAAAATTTTTGGAGGCATTCTCAGCAGGCGCGAATTGCAAAGTGACCTGGACCAGCTCGAGCAATATGAAATTCCCGAGATCGACCTGGTGATCGTGGACCTTTATCCTTTCGAACAAACGGTGGCGAGTGGCGCCAAAGAGCAGGACATCATCGAGAAGATCGACATCGGTGGCATCTCCCTCATTCGTGCGGCAGCAAAAAATTTTAAAGATGTAGTGATCGTTTCTTCCAGGGAGCAATACCCGGCACTGCTTGAACTTTTGAACGTGAAGAACGGTTCAACCGAGATCTCAGACCGCAGGTCACTGGCCGCGAAAGCATTCGATATCTCTTCGCATTACGATTCCGCCATTTTCAGTTACTTCAATAGTGAAGCGATGGATGGTCCGGCTTCGCTTAACACGGGCGTATTCAAGCAGAGCATCCGCAAAGCGAACAAACTCCGTTACGGGGAGAACCCGCACCAGCAAGGTGTATTCTTCGGTGACCTCGATGCGCTTTTCACCAAGCTTGGCGGGAAAGAACTTTCGTACAACAATCTTTTGGATGTGGATGCCGCGGTGAGTTTGATCGCAGAATTTTCAGACACCACCTTCGCGATCCTGAAACATAACAATGCCTGCGGTCTTGCTTCGAGAGAAAAGCTTCTCGATGCCTGGAACACCGCATTGGCCTGCGATCCCGTTTCGGCATTCGGTGGGATTCTCATCACCAATAAAAAGGTGGATGCCGAAACTGCTGCCGAGATCAATAAATTGTTTTTTGAAGTGATCATCGCACCCGGTTATGATGACCAGGCGCTGGAGATCTTAAAACAAAAGGCGAACCGCATCGTCCTCGTGCAGAACAAAGTCAGTTTGCCCAAACACTCTTTCCGCAGTTTGCTCAATGGTGTGATCGCGCAGGACAAGGACCTCAAAACAGAATCACCCGCTGATATGAAAACGGTGACGAAGATCGGTCCTACGCGGCAGGAACTCACCGATCTTGAATTTGCGAATAAGCTGGTGAAACATACCAAGAGCAACACCATTGTGCTGGCGAAAAACAAGACCTTGATTGCGAGCGGAACCGGGCAAACCTCGCGCGTGGATGCTTTACAGCAGGCTATTCACAAAGCGAAGACCTTTGGCTTCGATCTGAAGGGAGGAGTGATGGCTTCGGATGCATTTTTCCCTTTCCCCGATTGCGTGCAGATCGCGGATGAAGCGGGGATACACGCGGTAGTGCAGCCGGGCGGATCGATCAAGGATAAAGATTCCATTGCATATTGCGATGCGCATAATATGGCAATGGTTTTTACCGGAACAAGGCATTTTAAACATTAACAGTTAATAGATCGCCATAGGCGGATAATAATCTTCGCCAGGCTACATTGGACCCATTCGTACATTCGTAAACATTCGTAATCCGTAACCATGGCTTTGAATTTTTTCACTCAGGAAATAGCGATCGACCTCGGGACCGCGAACACGATCATCATCCATAACGATAAAGTGGTGGTGGATGAGCCTTCTATCGTGGCCATCGACCGCCAGACCGGTAAAGTGATCGCTGTAGGCAAGCAGGCCATGCAGATGCATGGGAAAACACACGAGAACATCAAGACCATTCGCCCGCTCAAGGACGGTGTGATCGCTGACTTCGATGCGGCCGAACACATGATACGCGGCATGATCAAGATGATCAATCCCGGGAAGAAATTATTTCAGCCTTCGCTCAAGATGGTGATCTGCATCCCCAGCGGCATCACGGAAGTGGAGAAGCGCGCGGTGCGTGACTCGGCCGAGCATGCAGGGGCGAAAGAAGTATACCTCATTCACGAACCCATGGCCGCAGCGATCGGTATCGGCATTGATGTGGAAGAGCCCATGGGCAACATGATCATCGATATAGGCGGAGGTACGAGCGAGATCGCGGTGATCGCGCTGGGAGGTATCGTTTGCGATAAATCCATTCGTATTGCCGGTGATGAATTCACAGGAAGTATTGAAGAATACATGCGCAGGCAGCACAACATACTCATCGGTGAGCGTACGGCCGAACGTATTAAGATCGAGGTAGGCGCTGCAATGACCGAGATCGATAATGCTCCTCCTGATTTTGCAGTACACGGCCGTGACCTTATGACCGGCATCCCGAAAGAGATCTATGTTTCGTACCAGGAGATCGCCCACGCACTCGATAAATCCATTTCAAAGATAGAAGAGGCGATATTGAACGCGCTCGAGATGACACCTCCCGAAC
>DATDFI010000160.1:0-3095 GCA_036522695.1 Bacteroidia bacterium
GCACCGGCAATATTGCACGCTGGATCAGCTTCGCATAAGCTATGCTGTCGCTGATCTCTTTCCGCTGTTCTTCCAGCTCATGTTTACTTTGCTCCAGCAGTTTGTTGGTACGCTGCTTTTGCCGATAACCCCGCCATACGATCAGCAAAGAGATCAGCAGGAGAATAAAACCGGACATGATCACGTAGCGAACCGCTTCCTCCTTTTTCGCCTCTTCTTTTTGCACGAGTTCTCGCTTCTCCTGCTCCGCTTTTTCCTGCTCCTGCTTTCGGTTGAACTCGTACGCCATCTGTTTTCTTGTGAGCTCTTCCGCTGAGGACTGGTTATAACTGCTGTCTTTCACCACCACCCATTTCCTGTAATAATCAAATGCCTTTGAAATATCCTTTTTCATCTCCCAGGCTTTAGAGAGATTTTCATAAGCCACTTCCTGCGTGCCAAGATTGGCAGAGCGCAGCGAAATATCAAGTCCCTTATTGAGAAAGCCCAAAGCTTCATCCGGCTTTTTCATCTGGACATACAAGGCCCCGATGTTGGAAAGGGTCAATGCCTGCCCGCTTATATTTTTCAGCTGCACGTGCATGTCGAGCGCCTGCTTCATGAACTCCAGCGCCTTTTCGTTCTCCTTTCTTTCGGCATATACATTACCGATGTTACCATAAGAAGTGGAGAGCCCCTTCTTATCTCCAATCTGCTCACGCCAGGCTTTGGACCGCTCAAAATAATACATGGCCGAATCATAATTCTTACGGTTAAAAAAATTCACTCCTATATTATTGAGCCCGTTCCCGATAGAGATCTTGTCGTCAATAGAATAATAAACGGCCAAAGCCCTTCGCTGGTAATCAAGCCCCTTATCAAAATCGCGAATGGCAATGAACACATTGCCCACCTGCCCGTACGCACGCCCCACCGCTTTTTTATCTCCCAGCTTCTCGAGAATAGGCAAACGCTCGAGGTAATATTCCAGCGCTTTCGCGTATAAACCTTTTCCAAAATAAAAATAACCGTACTGGGCAAGCACGAAAGCGATCACCCGCTCGTTTTTAGCGTGACGTGCAAGGCCCAGGGCATTTTCATAGTACGCCCGTGCACTGTCAGGCAACGTATCAACGTATAATGCGGCCAGCTCACAAAATGTTTTCGCACGAACAGTATCGGACCCGGAACTGCGGACCACATTCAGCAATGAATCGCGCTTACCCGCGCTCGCCACCACCGGCAACAGGAAAAGGAAAAACGATATGTAAAGGGTCCTTTTCACTCTTCTATTTTTATTCCTATCACGAGAATGTCATCTGTTTGCTGGTTCATTTCCCTCCATTTATGATGCACCCGTTCCAATTCACGCTGCTGTTCTTCCATTGTTAAATGAGCCGAGGAAAGCAGCAGTTCACGAAAACGCCTGGTGGAAAATTTCTTATCGCTATCTCCTCCGAATTGGTCCGCATAACCATCTGAAAAAACATAAACCCTGTCACCGGGTTGCAACTGGAGCTTTGTAGAAGCGAATGTTGTATCCGCAGGAGTGAATCCGCCAATGGAATTTTTGTCTCCTTCAATTACCTGCACTTCTCCATTACGTATCAGCCAAAGCGGGCGGTTGGCGCCAGAATATTCTATCTCATTTCCCCGGATGCAGCAAAGCGCTATGTCCATTCCATCGCGGTTAGAATAACCCGTGCGCTCCTGCTTGAGCGAATCGATCATACGTGTGTTGAGTGCAGAAAGAATTTCACCCGTATTGCCCAGGCCAGCAGCGGCCAAACCGTTCAGCTTGCCCGCAGCAATGGTACTCATGAATGCCCCTGGCACGCCATGGCCCGTGCAATCAGCTGCAGCTATCCAACATTGCGCCCCTTTAAAATGGAACCAGTAAAAATCACCGCTCACTACATCCTTAGGACGAAAAAAAATAAAACTTTCCCTGCGATCTCTTAAAATACCCGGGGAAGGAAGCATCGCATCCTGTATGGACTTCGCGTAATGAATACTGTCCTGGATCTCCTGCTTGCTCTCTGCGATCTCTTTTCGCTGCTGCTCGAGCACAAGGTTGTCCTTTCGCTTTCCGAGATATCCCCGCAGCACAAAAAGTCCGAGCAATAACAGCAATAAAGATCCAGCGATAAAAGAATTACGGATGAGTGAAGCGGTTTGCTTTTGCCTTTGCGTGATCGCATCCTTCTTCTCCTGCTCGGCCTTTGCCTGTGCTTCCTGTTGCTCGAACGTAAAATTCATTTCCGTTTGAACGAATTTTTGCGCATTCTCCTGCGAAAAAACGCTGTCGCGGATCGTGATGTACTTTTTGTAATAGTCAAACGCATGCACTTTATCGCCCGTAGAATCGTAAAGCGTGAAGAGTGACTTATACACGTTGCGCATCACGGTAGGATCGCCCACTTTTTTTGCCTCGCCATCGGCCAGCACAAAATATTTTACAGCGCTGTCCTTTTTCCCTGTTTGCATATATAGATCCGCGAGGTAATTCCAGGCTACCGCCAGTCGGTCAATATTATTGGAGACGAGGGCGAGGCGGGCCGCGCGTGGAAAACAAACCAGGCCCGAATCGGGCTGACCAAGTTTCTGGAATGCAAGGCCGCGACTGAGTAAAGTGGAAACGATCCCGTCCGTATCACTGATGCGCGTACGGATCCCGTATGCCTTACGGTAATAATAATCCGCCTCTTCATAACGTCCCTGCTCGGCAATGATGCTTCCCATGTTATGAAGTATCATGGCTATTCCGCCATCATTGTTCACCGCCCGGTATTCCACCAACGCCTTGCTGTAATATTCCTCGGCTTTCTTGTAGTTCGCCAGGTCGAAATAAATACCGCCAATATTATTGAAGATGGCCGCAGCATTCCTGCGATCACCCATTTTTTTGTAGTACGCATTGGCGTTGGTGAGGTGGGTGAGCGCGCGGGAAAAAAGCCGCTGACCCATGTAAAGAAAACCGAGGTAGTGTTCGGAGAAGGCAATCCCTTTCGCGTAATTTATCTTCTGCGAGATCGCGAGTGACGTATCTGCATAGCGAATGGCGCTCAACGCATCGGCATACTGTATCTTTTTAATGACCTTGAAATACGCGAGCA
>DATDFI010000161.1:0-2030 GCA_036522695.1 Bacteroidia bacterium
AAGAATGGCAAGTTGCGGGAAGAAAAAAGAACTCATAAAGTAAAAAGCATCAACCTCTCGGGCGATCAGTGGATAGTGCTGGACGATCTGCCCGGGGTTTTTTGTGAAGGCATTCAATATTACGACCTGGGCAATATCCGTTACGTGAACAATTCGGGTATCGCCAGCCTGATCGAACTGCTGAAGTCACTGCTCCAGCAGGGCGTGGAGGTACAGTTCGTGAACGTGAACGAGCGTATCAGGAATAAAATAAAAGCGATGGGCCTCGACCACATCCTGGTTTGCTGCTGAGCATATGAAACAATTTTATTTTCAGAAATACGAGAACCGAAAACCTTACAGGAGCATCCCGGACGATCCTGTGCGCACTTTGCTTTTCCAGTTCTGCGGGATACTCACCATTGCGCTGGGGTTCGCTTACCTCGACTGGCGGTGGAGACACTCGCTGAACCCGGGCGTGCTTTGGTTCGCCATTCCCCTCGTGCTCGCGGAATCGCTGAGCTTTTTCAGCACGATACTGATGGTATTCAATTTCTGGTCGAACAAGGATGCAGAGCGAACTCCCCCGGTCCATTTTCTTTCGGAAATAGAGGAACTGGATGGTCGCCCCGACCGCCCGGTGAAGATCGATGTGTTCATTGCGACCTACAACGAAGATGTTGAGTTGGTGCGCCTCAGCATCATCGATGCGAAAAAGATGCATTATCCTTTCCCGGACGTAAAGATCAGCATCTACGTGCTGGATGACGGGCGCAGGGACGGGCGTGACCCATCGAAAGAGAACATGAAGCGAGTGGCGGAGGAAGAAGGGGTCGGGTATCTCAACCGCGATCATAACAGGGGTTATAAAGCGGGAAATCTCAAGAACGCCATTGAGCAAACAGATGGAGACCTGTTCGCCATCCTGGATGCCGACACGAGACCTTTCACCAGCTTTCTTGCAAATACCACCGGGTATTTCAGGAAGAAAAGAGTAGCCTGGGTGCAAACCCCGCAATGGTTTTACGACACTACTGAAGCGGAACGATTAAGTGATGTGATCTCGCGCAAAGCGAGGCTGAAGAACAGGTTTTTAAAAAATGTGAACCGGAAATTATTGGGGTGGATAAAAGTGAACGAGGATATTTTCGGGAATGATCCCCGTTTGTTTTATGATGTGATCCTGCGCAAACGTAATTTTTACAATGCGGCCTTTTGCTGCGGGGCAGGGTCTGTACATCGCAGGGATGCGGTGATGAACCTTGCGCTGCGCGATTTTGCAGAAGAAGTAAAAAAGAACAACATTCGCTTATCGAATGAACAAGGCGTGAAAAGCGATATCCCGGAGGAGCAAAAGGAGGTGCTGCTGCAAAAGGAAGTGATCCCTTTCAAATTTCATGCATCGGAAGATATCTACACCTCGATCATGCTGCATGCCGATCGTGAAAACCGCTGGGAAAGTATACAGCATGCGGGTGTGGAATGCCGTATGCTTTCCACGCAGGATGTGGACAGCTGGATCAAGCAACACCAGCGTTATGCAGAAGGTTCGCTCGATATAGCATTCAAGGAGAACCCGCTTTTCATAAAAGGTTTGAGCTGGGGCCAACGCCTGTGCTATTTCAACACGATATGGTCGTATTTCGCACCGGTGTGGATACTGATCTTCCTGCTCAGCCCCATTGTATTCTTTTTCACGCTTTCTCTCCCGGTGAAAGCCTACAGTTTTGATTTTTTCAAGTTCTTCCTTCCCTTCCAGGTGATGAATACGATCACCATGACGCTGGGATGCTGGGGCATCGATACGCGTAGAGGAGACCAGTACTACATTTCAGGTTTCTGGTACATGCTCATCGCACTCATCGGCATCATTCGCGGGAAAAAAGTAAAGTTCAATGTAACGCCCAAGGACAGGCAGAGTGCGCAGAACACGCGACACATCATCCCTCACCTGGTGATCATCGGGCTTACATTACTCGGCATTGCTTACAACATTGTGCTGCTGGCGCTGGGGCACCACCCCACGCCTTCCGGTTTTGCAGCAAATACAT
>DATDFI010000162.1:0-2998 GCA_036522695.1 Bacteroidia bacterium
GTGCTGCTGCCGCGTTTTTATCTCGGCAAATGGAGGCCCGAATATTACATCAATAACAAGATCACGCCAGCCGTGCTCGACAGCCTTCTTCGCTCGGCCGAACCGGGCACCTTGCCGGATTATGTTGTGTTCGTTACTGAAGAAAATATTACGCAACGAGTGGAAAGGCTGAAAAAGTTCTATCCTCGAATGAAATACGAAGCCACTATAGAACCCAGCTTCATCGATTGGCTGCTGCACCGGCTCAATCCCGTGAACCAGAATGAATCCAGTTATATCTACAGGCTGGACCCATGATACTCAGAATGCAGACCTCCACGCAAATGACGAAGGGCCCGGAAGCATTCATAAAGCAAATACGTGTAAAGCGTGATCCAGAGAGGCAACGCGGGTAACACGAGCCGGTCACCCTGCCAGTAACTGATCCCGCTCACGCCTATGATCAGCAGCTCGAAAAACAGCAGTACAAAAGCGGGCACCCACTTTTCCTGTTGCTTTCGCGTGAGCCAAAGGAAAAGGGCCAGCACCATTAATATGAACTGGTGTATCCTGAAATATCTTACGTTGGTGTGATAACTATAAAGATCAAGCCGTTCGCTCCGGTATTGAGCCTTCATTTGAAGATCGCTGGGAGAAATAAGATTCAACCGGATCACCCCGAAATAAATACCAAAGGCATCAACCGGGCTTGAAAAGATGTCCCTTAGCATTTCGCTTTCACTGGCGCCTGCCACCTTTTGCCTGACCAATGACTGGCAACTATCGGTCGGTCCTACCTCCAGGTCGTACGATATTCCATGCTTATCCGCATAAAATTTCGAATAATAGTAATTGCGCAAGGTCACCTCTCCTATGGTCGAAAGCTTGAATTTCCCGAACTGTGAAAACATGATCCCGAACTGCAGTAATACCGGAAAGCAGTAAATAAACACCCGAAGCAGCATTTTCCCTGTGCGTAACTCTTTTCGTTTTACGGCACGAAAGGCGAACAATACGAGGGAAAGATAAAATGGAAAAGCAAAATACGGCTTGATCACCGCGAGCAATGCTAACGGCAGGAAGAAATACCTCCAGAACAGGGCTTCATTTTCCCTCTCGTACCTTTTTGAAATGACCCAGGCAAGCAACGAAAGAAGAAAAAACGAGGCCGCTTCTGTTAACGCATGAAATGTTATGGCGATGAGCCCCGGATTGACCAGCATGATCAACACCGCTATAACTGCAAAAAAAAGACCACTTAGATTTCTTACCGCGCTGAAAACCAAATTCACCGAGCACAGGTAAAAAATAAAATTCATCAGCCAAACCCCTGTCATTCCTCCCAACAAATAAGAAACGTGTACGAGCGCGGGAAATAAAAAAGGACGGGTACTGCTGCAGGTGGTTCCATCCGCATGAAACATCCAGTCACCCATTGCCGAATATTCTTTCGAATCAGGAGAGCTGAATAAGGTATCCTTTATATTGGATGGGAAATCAAAATGAAAAGCCACGAAAAAATAAATGGCGGCCGCGCAAACATTGATGCACAGCCGCCAGTAAAATACTTTAGAGTACGCGAGCATTACTTCGCAATGTTCACCGACCTCGTTTCTCTTATCACTGTTACTTTCACCTGGCCGGGATAGGTCATCTCGGTTTGAATTTTTTGTGCGATGTTGAATGAAAGTGTTTCCGCATCTTTATCCGAAACTTTTTCGCTCGCCACGATCACGCGCAGCTCACGACCCGCCTGTATCGCGTATGTTTTTTCCACACCGGGATAGGCCAGGGCAAGACTTTCGAGGTCTTTCAGTCGTTTGATGTACTGTTCCGCAATTTCCCTGCGTGCGCCCGGGCGTGCGCCCGAGATGGCATCGCACACCTGTACGATGGGGGCATAAAGCGTGTTCATTTCCACTTCATCATGGTGCGCTCCTATTGCGTTGCACACTTCCGGTTTCTCCTTGAATTTTTCGGCCAGCTTCATGCCGAGGATGGCGTGCGGTAATTCGGGTTCATCATCCGGCACTTTACCTATGTCGTGCAGCAGGCCTGCGCGTTTGGCGATCTTGGGATTGAGCCCGAGCTCGGAGGCCATGGTGGCGCACAGGTTGGCCACCTCGCGTGAGTGCTGTAAAAGGTTTTGCCCGTATGAAGAACGGTACTTCATTCTTCCCACCATGCGGATCAGTTCGGGATGCAAACCGTGAATGCCGAGATCGATGGTGGTGCGTTTGCCCACTTCCACGATCTCATCTTCGAGCTGTTTCTTCACTTTTTCCACTATCTCTTCGATGCGCGCGGGGTGAATGCGCCCGTCACCCACTAACTGGTGCAGGGCCAAACGCGCGATCTCCCGCCTGATCGGGTCGAAGCAGGAAAGTGTGATGGCATCGGGTGTATCGTCAACAATGATCTCAACACCTGTTGCCGCTTCCAGCGCGCGAATGTTCCTTCCTTCGCGGCCGATGATGCGGCCTTTCATCTCATCGCCCTGTATATGGAACACGGAAACCGAATTCTCGATCGCGTGTTCAGTGGCCACGCGCTGTATGGTCTGGATCACGATCTTCTTCGCCTCTTTGTTAGCGGAGATCTTGGCCTCTTCCACCACATCCTTGATGTGGGCGAGCGCTTCGGTCTTGGCTTCTGCCTTGAGCGATTCCACCAATTGGGCCTTGGCATCTTCAGCCGAGAGGCCGGAGATCTTTTCGAGCTGCTCCACCTGCTTGCGGTGCGATTTTTGGATCTCGCTCTTCTTCATCTCTACAAGTTCGAGCTGGTTGGTGAGGTTCTTGCGCAGGGTTTCCAATTCCTGCTCTTTACGCTGCACCTGCTCGCTCTTTTGCGAGAGGTTGCTTTCCTTTTGCTTGATGCGGTTCTCGGCCGTTTGGATGGCCAGGTTCTTTTCGCTGATCACCTTTTCGTGTTCGGTCTTGAGCTGGAGGAATTTTTCCTTTGCCTGCAGGATCTTTTCGTTCTTTATTTTCTCTGCTTCCACCTCGGCCTCCTTGAT
>DATDFI010000163.1:0-3307 GCA_036522695.1 Bacteroidia bacterium
GTATGCTCCTGTGTTCAGGCTCGACCTGGGTAATGGAATGTTTTACGTGTTCAATATCCTGGTTTCCCGCAATAACACGATCATCGATCCGGGGGACGTGCCGCAGTGTTTTGCGAACAGCGATACAATAATGATCCTGTCACCATTTAAGGTATTTCAACTGGCGCATAAGAAGAACTATTTCCGCGGTGAGCCACTTTCGGAGGAAATGAACCTGGTTTACCTCCCCGACAAAAGAGCACTTTGTTATACGCTCCGCGATTCGTCAGGTAAACGTGTTAAAGGATCTTTATGGAGATACCGCCTGGTTTATTTTAATGCGAAAGATGGAACCCTTGTGAAAAAGAGTTTCGCAGATCGTTTCATCGATCGTTTCTGGCACGGGGATTTCTGATCAGTTCTTCACTTTAATATTGTTCGCATAATAATACCGGTGCACCAGGTAAGGTCTCCACTTGCCGGGCCGGCTCACCGTTTCTTTTCTTAAGCGACCGAGCTTATCGTAATAAAATTTTTGCGGATCGTCCCGCGCCCCGTCCGCACTGGTCCACCACGATCGTATCACCCTTCCTTTCTTATCAAGGCGGTAATGATAGATGGAGTGGCCGAGGTAGTTCTCATGTATCTCGTAACCATTTTTGAGATATTTCCATTCTTTATCCCAGTGCAGGACCTGTCCCTCCATTTTTTCCGTTTTTATGCGGCCCAGTGAATCGTAAGTATAGGTGTACACTTCGTAAGGGAATCCAGTAACGGGGTGGTAATAATTTTTTCGTATCAATTTTCCACGCTCGTCATAAAAAAATACGTCCTTGCATATTTCATTCCAGGTGGGCTTGTCCTCGAAATCAGGATAAGGATGGGGTTTGGGCATGCAACCACCTTCGCTCTTTACCCCTTCTTTGAGCCGGGAATAATTTCGCCAGGTATCGATGCATTGCAGCAGGCCGGCTTTGCCGTATGTGTAAATTCTTTTTTCATGTGTGAACTTCCCATAATACCAATTCTCCTCTGTTAGCTTCCCGGTCGCATCATAAACATATCGCACCTCGTAACTGCCGGCTACTGTAACCATGTCCTCATAATATTCACCTTTACCCTGGAAATTCCCCATCACTTCACCCGTCATGTTCCCGAGTGAATCGTAATTGAAGGAGTGCACCAGGTAAGTCCTGGCGGTATCGTTACGTTTAATGGTCTGGTACACCCGGCAGGAAGTGAAATGTTCGAAGGTGTCGCGGGATTTTTCTTCGATCTCCTGTAGGGTTTCGGGTGCCGGAGGTTTGCCTTCCATTTGTGCAAGGGAAACTCCGCGAACGAAAAGCAATATAAGGAGAGCGTTTTTCATCTCTGCTTAAAGATGTAACAAGAGATCATTTTCCACAACCTTTGTCATTTATGCCACGGCATTTATCCTAACAATGGTTTAAATTGCAACTGTATCAAGAACCTTCTTATGAAAAAAATATTTCTCGCATCGGGATTTTTCCTTCTCATTCTTCAATCCTGCGGACCTAAACCTGTTACCCAGGAAGAGGCAGGTAAGTACATCGACCGTTTTAAAAAGATAACAGGAAAGCTGGGTGATGCCCGTGCTTTTGCAAAGGAATGGGACAGGCAATTACCATTGGAGCAGATCACGAGTGATAACAAGATCGTTATCGAAATGACAAAAAAATATAACCAGGGCCTCATTGATAACCAGAATAAATACCTCAGGCAATTGGTGGATGGTTTGACACAGGGTTCGATCATAGCGCAGGACAGCCTTATGAAACTGGATACGATCGATGGAGGAGGTGCGATGAAGACCACTGCACTTGAAATGGCGGAGGCTTTCAAAAAGGCTTCTACGGATGAATATCCCAAACTGCTCGCGCTGCGCATGGCCGGTGACACCGTGCAGGCAAAGTACGATGAATTGTGGAAGGCGCTCGATACCAAACTCACACCCGTTTCTAAAAAATTCAGCGATGCGCGCAGAACATTCGGGGAGAAGTTCAACATTCATATGCTGGAGCTTAATTTATAAGACCGGTGCCATGCTGCACCTGCATTTCAAGCTAAACCCGATGGAACGAAGCCTGCTGGCGAGTGACAGCGGGACCATCGCTGAATAGTGGCGCTGCCGGTGATTTTCAAAAGGATTTGCGATCGTATTTCTCATTAACACCGGATTTGTGGAAACCTCACTTCCCGGGCATCTGTAATGCAAAAGAAACGTGAGAACACTTTTTACCTGCAAGGTTTACAAAAAGAAACACACCGTTCGGGCGGGCATATTGCTTGCTTTGGCCATTACCTGCTTTGTGGTAGTGGCCGTGAATCTTTTTATTGGAGAACGGGAGTTGCCGCGACAAGTGAAAGGCAGCACGCCTTATTTTGTGCTTGCCGGTTTTTTGATCGCAATACCTCCCATTCTTATCCTGATCTTAAAGCGCGAAACCCTCGAAATACTGGAAAGGGGAATGGAAACTTCCCTTTGCGTAGCCGTTAAGGGAGAAGAGACCTTTCAACTGAATTCGCCCTTTACGGTTGAAGGCACATTTTTCGCAAGCAGTATGGGTCATGGAGTAAAAAAGCGCGAGATATTCCTCACTTTTTATGAGCACAATGAACCGGTACTTACCTTGTATACCGCTTTGGCTGTGTACCACAGTGTGCCCGAAAAATTCAGGTACGTTGATGTTTTTAAACTGCCTGCGCGCGAAGGCCGTGCGCGCCTTTCGAAAAAGCGTTTCTCCTGCCGCAAGACCTCTGAGTTATTTTATCTCCTTCGAGAAAAGCGGGTGCTGAATTTTTTGCCGTACGGAGGATTGGATAATGACACCCGATAAGAAATATGCGCCTGCTGATCTCCATACTCGTTTTCATTTTTATGCAGGATGCCGAACTTGTTCCCGGCAAGTCGGCCGATGGGGTTGAAGTGCTGGGAGCCATGAAAGATGTTGTGGCAAAATATGGGCGCACGGGAATGGACAGCACCGTGGTCCCTTTTTGGGCGCAGATGCTCGATGGCACCTGCGATCATTTCTGGATCGAGACCATACGTTACAAGGAGCGCGGGCTCACCTTCATTTCCGGGAAAGGAGAGAAGGACCCTGGTTTTTTTTCAGTCAGCGAAGCGATCTTCCGGCTTCCTGCGGGCGCTCACACCACTGAAGGCATTGTGCTTGGAAAAAGCACGATGGACGAAGTGGTAAACATATACGGTAAAAATGAATTGCACTGGAACCAGGACGCTTTGCAGAGCAATGCCATGTATTACAACCATCGCGGTATTTCGTTCGAATTTGACATCGACCCT
>DATDFI010000164.1:0-2928 GCA_036522695.1 Bacteroidia bacterium
GCCTGATGTGGGTGCAGATGAATACAATGGTTTAACAGGTTCTAAAAACGAAGAAAAAATGATGATGAATATTTTGGCTTATCCAAATCCTTTCGAAAATGAGATCGTGATCGAGATGGAAAAAAATTACGCAGGCCATGCGCTGCTGGTCATCTATGACCTGCTGGGCCGTTCGGTGTGGACCAGCAAGCGGGAGATCCCTTCGGGGAAGTGGGTGGAGCGCATCAATTCCGAAAATATGCAGATCAGCGGGGGCACTTACCTGCTCTGTGTTTTTACGGGCGATGAGCGCAGGACCTTTGTTTTGACCAAAAGATAGTACGGAGGGTTTGCTGGTAGCTCCCTCTTTCCAGCGACAGCACATCCGGGGCCGGGTAGCTGTCGCTTTTTTATTTTTTTTGGGAGCGGGGCGGTTTCCTTCATCGTGAACTGTGTTCCCGTCTTTCATTTCAAGTCCGCGCCAGCGCACGGCCTTTCCTGTAGCGGGCTTTGCATTTCAGCCGGGGCTATTTGGGGATGCCGGCATCTTATTGCACGGGCTTTTCACAAAAGCAATAGCAGAATATCGAATGTCCGATAACAGGATTTAACATAGATCCTATTATCAGGTATGGCATTCTTTTCGCAGAAATAATGACATGAAACAAATAACATCACTCTTCCTCTCCTTAACAATACTGTTGATCGTTTCCTGTGATAGCAGCCACCGCAATGCCGAACAAACTCCCGGTAATGAGCACCACGATGGATCGGAGTATAAAACAGAGAAGAAAACAATGGAAAAGAACCGGGAAGATTCAGCAGCACACAGGCAACCCTGAGTTTTAGCTGCGTGGCGATATTTCCCCGGGCTGAGTAATATCATCGGTGAAATCGTTCTGTGTCATGGCCGTAACGTATCATGCGGACAGGATTTTGTAAATAAGAGAAGATGAAAAAGAGGGTCGCAATATTTTTCTTGGTTTCGTTGACAGGTATATGGCAATCCTGCGCTATTTTCCTTTACCAGGAGAAGAAAGGCGATTTTGCGGTGGACCCGGTTTGCGAAATGAAAGTAGATAAATCAGAGGCCTACACTTATACATTCAATGGGACCGAATATTATTTCGATAACTACAATTGCAAGCAGGCTTTTCGCATGAACCCTGGAAAATACCTGGAGAACAAGTGCAATGACAGGAAATGATCTCCCGCTTGCGGTAATTAAAATTCCTTTTTTCGGAAGTTCATTCCACGTTTGTTAGCGCTCCTGTCCCGATCTCTCCTCTGAAAATAAGGATCGTATCATGGCATTGTTTTCGGGAATCTGCAGCCCGTAAACAAATCCAAAACACATGAAAAAGATCAATCTTATTTTGGCAGGAATTCTCCTGTCGGCAGTTTTATTCGGTGCATGCGGCAATAAAACAAACAGCAATGGGACCGACTCCAACAACAGCAACGGTTATAACCCCGGCAACAGTGGTAACAATACAGGCGGATCGGGCGAGAACAACGGAAAAGGCACCGAGGATAACGGCAACGGTGGAACAGGAATGAGCGGTTCAACGGGGAGCAGCGGCAACGGAAATTCGGGGAGCAACTCTGGCGACAGGGGAACGAGTGGAAGCGGAAGTATGGGCCCGACCGGCACGGGCGGAGCAACGGGGAAATAAAAAGAGAGAAGAACCGGGCAGGTCCCGGTTTTTTTTATTGCCCGCAGTTCATATAAGCAGGTTGTGATGAAGAAGGAGCAAGCGTGCCATGCCGCAGGGAGGCTTCGCTTTTAAACAAACGAAATAAAATTTCCTATCATTGCAGGTATGAACAAACGAGTGGAGACCGATGTGCTGCTTATCGGTGCCGGCATCATGAGCGCCACGCTCGGCACCCTATTGAAGCAATTGCAACCCTCATGGGAAATAATGATGGTGGAGCGATTGGAAGATTGTGCGTTGGAAAGCTCGGGAGCGCTCAACAATGCGGGCACGGGTCATTCCGGTTTCTGCGAACTTAATTACACTCCCGAAAATGAAAAAGGGGAAGTGGAGATCGAAAAGGCGGTGAAAGTGTGCGAGGCTTTTGAAAAATCGAAGCAATTCTGGTCGTACCTGGTCACATCGGGATGTATTCAAAATGATTTTATTCATTCTGTTCCGCATGTGAGTTTTGTACACGGGAAAGAGAACGTGGAGTACCTGCGCAAGCGCTGGCTCGCGATGAAAGAGGTTTGCCTTTTTGCGGACATGGAATTCAGCGATGATCCTTCGGTGTTGGAACAATGGATGCCGCTGGTGATGAAAGGACGTGATCCCTCGCAACCGGTGGCGGCCAGCCGCATGAAGCGCGGGACCGATATTGATTTCGGGTCGCTCACGCGTGAGCTGGTGAAATACCTTTCGAAAAATAACGCGGAGTTACGGTACAGGAATGAAGTGAGCGATATCGAAAAGAAAGGTGATCGTTGGAGTGTGACCGTGCGCGATCTCGCCACGCAGGAAAAATATGCAGTGGATGCGAAATTCGTTTTTATAGGTGCGGGGGGCACGGCATTGAACCTCCTTGAAACTACAGGTATCGAAGAGATGAAACACCACGGAGGTTTCCCGGTGTCGGGCCAATGGCTTATTTGCGATGATCCTACTGTAGTGGAAAAGCACCATGCAAAAGTTTACGGCAAGCCCGAGCTGGGAGCCCCGCCTATGAGCGTACCCCATCTCGATGCGCGTATCATCAACGGAAAAAAATGTTTGCTCTTCGGGCCTTATGCCGGCTTCACCACAAAATTCCTGAAAAAAGGAAAGTGGACGGATTTTTTCAGTTCCATCAGCATCTGGAATGTACGCACCATTGCTTCGGCCGGTATGCGAAACATGGCGCTTACTAAATATTTGATCCGTGAAGTGAGCAAAAGCAAAGGGGCCAAATTCAAAACCCTTTTTGATTACT
>DATDFI010000165.1:0-3040 GCA_036522695.1 Bacteroidia bacterium
TTGAAACGATCACCTCCGAAAAAACGCCCGAGTCGATCGCTGCGCGGATGCTGTATGACACCAGAGGGCGGCCGTTAAGCGGAAGTATGTTTTTGCGCGGAATGCGCTTAGAGCCCCCGCGTGCTGGTATGATACAAACGTTCATTTTTCGGCTTTGATCTTTTCCAATTCTTCAAGAATAACTTTTGCCCTGACAGCGGCCGTTCCCACCTTATTCACTTTGAACAATGCATTAGAAGCAATCTCCTGGAGCAGTTCGGGCCTGCCAAGATAATATTCCAATTTCGATTTCAACTCACCTTTCCGATAATCAAAATAAATGATCTCTTTCCCGTCAACAAACAATTCTTCCAGCATTGGATTACGATCAGAGAACACCACGCATCCAAGGCTCATGGAGGTAAGGATCCGTTCGTGAACGGAATGAATGTGAAACGGCAGGATATTGACCACTACTTTTGAATTCTTAAGACTGTCGAGGATACCGAACCAGGGCTGGAATGATAACACCTCGCAATCCTTATCCAGTTTATCGAGCCTTGAAATACGTTCCACCTGGTCGGAAATAATCAGCTTTCTTTTCCCCTGCACAGAGAATATTTCATCCATTATGAACAACCTGCGCTGAGTGCGTACCGTGTGTGACAATTTCCAGCAGTAATATGCAAAGTCACGTGACACGTACGATTTTTTGTACAGCCCCAGGAGCCTGAACCAGCGAAAAACACTCCACACGATCTCATGCATTTGCCTGCGGCCCGGAAGAAAGGCCCTTTTTTTGAAATGATTTACAAAACGTTTTTCCAGCCCGTTAAATTCAGAAAAATTATCTTTTTCGAAACCGAGTCTTCCAAAAAAGAGAACATCGTATTTCCTGTCGGGTATTGCCTGGCCGGCCCCAGGTGAATCAACGAACGCATAAGGCGAAAGAGCGATCAGCTTCAGGAATTCCGGTTTTTTTACCCGTACCACTTGCTCGGTGTATTGCATCAACTGCCGATCAGCCGTAATGACCAGCATCTTAAAGGGGGTAACGGTATAATAAAAGTCAGGTTTGTTGTAAACGGTATCGAGCCAGTCAATAAATATGCAATCCAACCTCTTTTCAAATATTCGCCTGGAAGTACGCTGGAGAAAAAAATTATGAGACAATATCGCATCGATGCTGCGATCCTCCTGAATCCGGGTTATATCCTCATCGCTTACCTTTTCAGGGGCCACAATATATGTGACCTTGCAACCTAACTTTTCGAATTCCCTGCCGATCAGCAAATAAGAAAAATAAGGGATATTATTTTCCTTACCCATTAAGATCACCGCGAGATGAAAATCATATCTTTTCGTATCAGTCATTCGCCTGTTCCTTTGGTGAACCTAATTTTGGCTGAAGCAGGGATATCACCTTTTCGCAATCCGCTGCCGAATACCGGTGATCCACCGGCAAAGGCAGGATATGCTCTGCAAAATATCTGTCCGTATCAAATCCCACGCCTTCGCGAAGAAGCACCTCAGGCCACAGCGTGGGAATAAAGATCCCTTCCGCTGCCAGGCTGCTGCGATCGAAATGTCCGCCCGGCAGGAAAGGATAATAATGAGGCACCTGGTTGGCAGGTGATAGCGGCTTCAGCCTGTTGACCAGTTGAAGCCTTTCATGGTAATACATGAAATTGGCCCTTCTTTTTGCGGCAATGTTCTCCAGGTCAAGTTTGCCAAGTACCTCCAACGAATAAGGCGAAGATTTTTGAGCCTGTGTACTTATAGTTCTTTCATACGCCCGGAAAGCTGCAAAAGCCTCGTGCTGCATTCCCGCGGCCCTAAGCCGGAGGTGGAGTAACGAGATATTCTTATTGACCGGGAGCCGGTTGTAGCCTGCAAGAAATTGTTCACCGAACAGAAAAGCTCCATCAGGGACCCCAAAAAATTTTCGCGCTGAATTAAAGCTGAAACAATCGTGATATGGCCCTTCAAAAAAAGCAGTGGTATTATCGATGATCAGTTGTTTTCCATAGCGCTGGTATAACCTCTCCAACTGGACTGCCTGCAACCCGAAATAATTGACATACACAAAATATTCTCCTTCTTTAAGTACAGGTATGTGGGCTGGAAAAAAACTCTCGTCAATGGGATAAAACTCAAAAGGAATTCCGCGTTCGATCACCGGATCCACCAGGGCATCGCAAGTATAGAAAGGCAGGTACAGGCGCTGTACGTTCAAATGTGCCAGCAAAAAGGAAACACAGGCACGCCCACTCTGGAGCGGAAGAGCCCCTTCGTGAATTCGCTTTGATACTTCACCAGGCGGCAGCGGTTCAAGACCAAAAAATCCCCCGATATATTGTTCAGCCATTGTGAGAGTGAAAAAGGGAGGATTACGGCCTGTCGAGTACAACCTCGTTTAAAGAGGGAAGGACAGGGATCGCAACTGGTTTGTTATAAAAATAAGCTAACCATTTCAGGTTCTTCAGCTTTTTCACCGGTTCCGGGAATTCGCTGAAGTCATTCCAGGAAAGGTTCAACTTTTCCAATTTCTGGAGCTGTGCAAATGAATCGGGTAACTCCGTAAGACAATTCTGATATAACGTGATCTGCTCAAGGTTCTGCAATTTCCCTATCGATGTCGGCAGGTCCTTAAGCTTGTTCTTATGCAGGCGGGTTGCAACGAGGTTCTTCAGTTCGCAAAATGAATCGGGAAGTCTCTCCACATCATTAGCTACAAATGTAAAATACTTCAGATTGGACAAACGTCCAATTCCCTGCGGCAATTCTTTCACTTTTGAAACTCCCCAACTCAATGTATGCAGGCGGTTGAGATCAAAAACGAAATCGGGGATCTGCGGTATATGATTAAAATAAAAGTTAAGTTCTTCGAGCTGGGTAAAAGCAGCATATTCATCATGAAAAACGCGGACCTGGTTCTTATGCACGAGCAGGTTCTTCATGTTCCTGAACTTTGAAAGGAATACAGGGAGTTCAGTAAGCTGGTTCACTCCTACATTCAAATAGTAAAGGTCTTCGATCGCCTCGATCCAAGCGGGCACCT
>DATDFI010000166.1:0-2697 GCA_036522695.1 Bacteroidia bacterium
ATCAATGGAGACCTCGTGCAGGACCTCAAGTGCGGTGCGGTCCCGCTTTACGTGAATAATCAATGGAAACCTTTCCCCTGGCTGTTTTTCCCTTTGGTGACAGAAGGCAGTTCCCATCCCATTGTTAAGAACATGAATGCCGTTCGCTGTGAATTTGTAAGCAGTGTTGACACGATAAAAACGGACCCTTCTATCAAAAAAACGATCCTGCTCAGCACTTCAAAATACGCGAACGCACTTGTCGCGCCTGTGCGCATCGACCTGCGCATGGCCTCCCGCCCTCCCACGCAAAAACAATTCAAGCGTTCCGATGTGCCGGTTGCGGTGTTGCTCGAGGGAGAATTCGAATCGAACTGGAACAACCAGCTCCGTCCTAAAATGATCGACTCCATCCGCTATTACCAGCAAAACTCACGCATGCAGCAACTGGTATCGGAACTGGCACCCGAAGACACCGCCCGGATGTGGAAGATGATCCTGCACACCGGCCCGGCTTTCCTGCTCGATTCCATCCGCGCATTCCGCTACAGCGATAAAAGCAAAAATGCCTACGAAGATTTCGAACGCGACATACGCGATACGAGCAAACTCTTTCGTTTCAGCGGCCGAAGCAAACCCACGCGCATGATCGTCATCGGTGACGGTGACATCTGCAAAAATGCAATGAATCATGGTCAGCCGCTTCCCCTGGGCTTCGACCAGTACACGCAACAAACCTACGGCAACAAAAATTTCCTGCTCAATGCCATGAATTACCTTTGTGACGAGTCGGGCATGCTTTCCCTGCGCACGCGCGAGTTCGTGCTGCGTGTGCTCGACAAGGAAAAAGTGGAGCAGGAAAAAACAACCTGGCAGATCGTGAATACCGCCCTCCCCATAGCGATGATCCTGCTTTTCGGCATCCTCCGGTTTTACATCAGGAGAAGAAAATACAGTTCATAAAATATCCGTATTATGAAACGGCCATATTCCGCTGGATGTAAAATGAAGTGAATATGACGCATTCCGTCTGACCCCTAAAATCAAATAAAATATACAGATGAAAAAAAACAGGACCGCGATAATCATCGTACTCATTCTCGCAGTGACCACCACAGTACTCGTGCTTAAAAATAAATGGAGTACCATACAACCCGAACTCAAAAATTTCGAATACAGCGATACGGCAGCCGTCACCAAGATCCACCTGAAAGACAAGGCGGGCAAAGATGTGATGCTGGAAAAACAGGTTGACGGTCGCTGGAAAGTGAACGGAAAATTCTATGCTCAAACTTACCTTGTGCGTTCGTTGCTGGGCACCATTCACGATATACGCATGCGAAATCCCGTTGGCAAGAGTGCTCGGGAGAACGTGGTGAAAGGTTTGATGACGGGCGCCACGCGCATCTGGATCTACACCGGGGATAAGCTTGTTAAATCCTATTATATTGGAAGTGAAACGCAGGACAGCGAAGGGAACTACATGCTGCTGGTTGACCCTGAAACGGAAACGAATGCGAAAGACCCGTTCGTAGTGCATATTCCAGGGTTTGTGGGTTATGTTTCGGGCAGGTATTTCACACGTGAGCAGGACTGGCGCGACCGAACCGTGTTCCATTACAAATGGGGGGATATAAAAAGCGTGAAGGTGGATTATGCCGTGCAGAAAGATTCATCGTTCACCATCAATGTACTGGGTGAAAATAATTTCGAAGTGGTGGATGCAAAAGGAAATAAGCTGGCGCCCGTTGATACGGCCAAGGTTAAATTTTACCTCGGTTATTTTTACGATGTGGAGTTCGAGGGTATAGAGAACGTGAAGCAAAAAACAAAGGATTCTACCATGGCCCTGGGCTGGGTGCATTCCATTGCGGTTACCGATGTGAATGGAAAAACAAATGTGATCCGCACTTACCGCAAGCCTCCGCCCTCGCCCGACATGACCGATGCAAAAGGAAACCCCTTGAAGGAAGACACCGACCGCATGTATGCCGTGATGAACGATAACGATAAAGAGATGGTGCTCATTCAATATTTCGTATTCGGAAAATTATTCATGCCTTCCACTCATTTTTTGAAGAAAGAAAAGCCGGTGATAAGACCCGGGAAGAAGTAGAGCATTCGTAAAAAAAAAGAAGCCCGGACCTTAGGATGCCCGGGCTTTTTTCATTTTACAAAGATCATGAGAGTTCCGCGTTTATTTTGATCTCCGTGTTCAGCAATTTGGAGATCGGGCAGTTTTTCACCGCATCGTTCACACACTCATCAAATTTAGCCTTGTCGATACCCGGCACTCTTGCTTTAAGCGTAAGGGCTGATTCGGTGACCTTACCGGATTCGAGTGTCACATCGCAGCTCACATCCAGTTGATCGGCAGTAAAGCCTGCAGCGACCAGTACGAAAGAAAGTTTCATAGCAAAGCAACCGGCATGTGCGGCTGCAATAAGTTCTTCGGGGTTTGTGCCGGGCGCGCCTTCGAACCTTGTTTTATACGTGTAACTGGCGTTGTTGAGCACACCGCTTTTCGAATTCAATACACCGGTGCCCTCTTTGCCGGTGCCTTTCCAAGTTGCTGAAGCTGTACTTTTCATGAGAGTGTGTGTTTAATTGATAATTGTTGATTGAAGACCCTTAATTGAAGCGCTTCGAAATTAAAAAATTTATTCAATGCCTCAGGCTGAAAGTGATGCGATAAGTTCGTTTGCAAAATCAATAAGC
>DATDFI010000167.1:0-2495 GCA_036522695.1 Bacteroidia bacterium
TAGCTTTTCAGTAGCGCGCGTAACAGCCGTATACAGCCAGCGCAAAAATTCACGGTCCACCATGTCGCGCGTTAAGTAACCCTGCTCCACAAATACACTTCCCCACTGCCCGCCCTGCGCCTTGTGACAGGTAACAGCATAGGCAAACTTCACCTGTAAAGCATTGAAGTAAGGGTCCTGCTTCACTTTCAGGTAACGCATCTGCTTGTTCTCGATGTGCATATACGATTCGTTCACCAGGGCATAAAACATCCGGTTTTGCTCATGGGTGAGGGCCGGGGCTTCGCTCATAATGGTATCCAGCAGCAACTTCACTTCAAATTCCTTTTCTCCCGGGTAATCGATCATGCTCATTCGCACATCCGCAAAACGCAACCCGAACTTCTCTTCCGTGCGCATGACCTTCGAAAGACGGATGATATCACCGTTCGCTACAAACCCTACACCCGATTCCTTTGGCAACGAGGCATAGTTATTCTTCACCACCATCATGTAGTCCCCTGCCGACAACTCATCCTCCTGCCACCGGATGCGCGCGCGTATCTGCCCGTTAAAGATATTCGCGCGTTTGTTCGAGCGACAGATCACCATTGAATCTTCGGGACCGTATTTGCTGTACGCGTAATTCAGGGCATCTTCCAGCTCCGTCCCGGTGATCCGGACCACATCTTTAAAACCGCTCAATTCCAGTTTGGGGAAGTCATTCACTTCTTTGCGTATCATCTCCCGGATGAGCGTGGCGTTATGCAAAATCCCTGATTCCTTATCCTGCCGCACCACCTCGGTCAGTTCATGCGAATGAATGTTCAGGTAATAACTTTTCTTCAAGAACTTTTCATCCAGTGCCGGGCTTATATTCGCTCCCACGGGCGGAAGCTGTGCCGTATCGCCCACGAAAATGATCCTGCAGTTCTCAGCGCTGTACACGTATTCAAAAAGATCCTCCAGCACACTGCCCATCCCTTCATTGGAAGCATGTGAGATCATCGAAGCTTCGTCAACAATAAATAGGGTATCAGTGTGGGTATTCTGCGTCAGCAAAAACCTTGAACCCTCCATTTCATTACTCATCTTATAGATCTTTTTATGGATCGTATAAGCAGGCTTTTCCGAGTAAGCCGAAAGTACTTTTGCCGCGCGGCCTGTAGGGGCCAGCAAAACGGTTTTGCATTTAATGAGGGGGGCGGCCTTTACAATGGCGCTGATAATGGTCGTTTTTCCCGTACCGGCATATCCTTTCAGGACAAAAAGGCTGTGACTTTCGGGACTTAAAATAAAATGCGAAAGTTTATGGAGGAGTTCATCCTGCCCGCGCGTGAGCTCATGCGGGAATTGGCGTTGAAGGGCGGAATATAATTCGGGAGAATTCAAGAGGGCGCAAAGATACGAGCGGGGTGAATGGCAAAAAGCCCTGTTCAAAAAAATAGTAAATTTACCCTGCCCAGGGCACTAGACGAAGGGGTTCAATGAACGGTACAGCCACAAAGAGCAGGGTTTCCAAAGCACTCAGCGTGATCGATGAGGGTTTTGTGCGCAACCGCACTGCTAATTTTCACCTGTCGCTGCTTGCCGGGAATGATGGCATCTCACATTGCGTTTTCGATATACGGAATAATCGCTACGTGGCTCTTGAAAAATTCACGTTCCAGGGCATCCACAATCCTGCCGCACTGGCCGACACGCTGGATGAGCTTATCACCGGCAACGAGGTATTAAAGAATATATACAAAAGTGTGCAGGCCGGGATCGTGAATGAACGTTCTACTCTTGTGCCGAATGCCCTGTATGAAAAAGGAAAAGAGAAAGCGTACCTCGACCTCAACCATTTTTCACACAAGGAAGATGTGGCCAAAGTGTATGACCTGAAGAGCATGGAGGCAAAAAATATTTTTGGCATCCCTGTTGAAGTGGTCAACGTGCTCAGCAAACATTTTCCCAATGCAAAGTTCAACCATCACTCCAGCCCGCTTATCGAAGGCCTGCTCACCGCTTACAAGAATCAAACCGATAAAAAAATATTCGTGCATGTGCAGGCTTCCCATTTCGAGATCCTCGTTTTGAAGGGGAAAGATCTTTTGTTTTACAACAGTTTCCGTCACCAGGCCAGCGAGGATTTCATCTATTACCTCCTCTACGTTTGTGAGCAACTCAAGCTGAATCCCGAATCCATTGAACTTATCCTGCTCGGTGAGGTGGAACGTAATTCCGCCATCTATTCTATTATTTACAAATACATCCGCAACGTGAAGTTCGGCACACGCAACGAGATGTTCCATTACGCAAGAGGCTTTACGGATATCCCGGATCATTTTTATTACAGCCTGCTCAACCAGTACTTATGCGTATAATCGGGGGCACGCACCGCAGCCGCAAGATCGAAGCCCCCCGCAACCTTCCCCTGCGTCCCACCACCGATTTCGCGAAGGAAAGCCTTTTCAATATCCTCATCAATCGTTTCGACCTGGAAGAAGTGAGCGTGCTCGATCTTTTCAGCG
>DATDFI010000168.1:0-2037 GCA_036522695.1 Bacteroidia bacterium
ATGACGAGATCGAAAAGTTCCGCCTGAGCGCCACCTCTTCCCTGCTCAGCGGGAGGCGCGATGTGATCGTGGTATCGAGCGTGTCGTGCATTTACGGCATGGGGAATCCGAATGATTTCAACAAGAATGTGATCCACATCAAAAAGGGACAGGTGATCACGCGCAATAAATTTCTGTTCCAGCTGGTTGGCGCTCTTTATTCACGCACCGAAGCCGATTTTGACCGCGGCAGCTTCCGTGTGCGTGGCGATACCGTGGATATCAACCTCGCTTACGCGGATTATTCGTTGCGTGTGACTTTTTTCGGTGACGAGATCGAAGAGATAGAAAGTTTTGAAACGAGTACTGCAAAGAAGATAGAAGCATTCGACAGCGTGAACATTTACCCCGCCAACATTTTTGTGACCACGCAGGAAAGCATGAAGGATGCGATGGTGCACATACAGGACGACCTCACCAGGCAGGTGGAATATTTCAAAGAGAATCACAAAGGCCTTGAAGCCAAACGCCTCGAAGACCGCGTGACCTACGATATGGAAATGATGCGGGAACTTGGTTATTGCTCGGGCATAGAGAACTATTCGCGCTACTTCGATAAACGCAGGCCTGGTGAACGGCCCTTTTGCCTGATGGATTATTTTCCGAAAGACTATTTGCTGGTGATCGATGAGAGTCATGCCACCTTACCACAGATACGCGCCATGTATGGGGGCGACCGCTCGCGGAAACAAAACCTGGTGGAGTACGGTTTCCGACTTCCCGCTGCGATGGATAACCGCCCCCTGAAATTTGATGAGTTCGAAAGTTTACTCAACCAGGTGATCTATGTGAGCGCCACACCGACTGAATTTGAGCTGGAGCGTTCGGAAGGAATCGTAGTGGAACAATTGATACGCCCGACCGGCCTGCTGGACCCCATCATTGAAGTGCGCCCGAGTTTGAACCAGATCGATGACCTGCTGGATGAAATTGATAAAGTGGTGAAACGCGATGAACGTGTGCTGGTAACCACGCTGACCAAGCGCATGGCGGAGGAGTTGAACAAGTACATGATGAACCTGGGCATACGCTGCAGGTACATTCACTCGGATGTGGATACGCTGGAGCGCGTGGAGATCTTGCGTGACCTGGGCCTCGGTTTGTTCGATGTGCTGATCGGCATTAATCTTTTGCGCGAGGGCCTGGACCTCCCGGAAGTTTCGCTGGTGGCGATACTGGATGCGGACAAAGAAGGATTTTTACGCTCGGAGCGGGCGATGGTACAGACCGTTGGCCGGGCTGCGCGTAACGTGAATGGTAAAGTGATCATGTACGCGGATAAGATGACCGACTCGATGAAGAAGACCATTGATGAGACGGAACGCAGGAGAAAGAAACAGATCGAATATAATTTCGATCACGGTTTGAAGCCGACCCAGATCGTAAAATCGAAGGCGGATATTTTTGGCCAGACCACGGTAGTGGACAGCCAGGGTAAGCTGGCCAAAGCATATGCGGAGCCCGAAAAAGTGAATTATGCAGCCGACCCGGTGGTACAATATTTAACCAAAGACCAATTGGAAAAACGGATCGCTACTTTAAGAAAGGATATGCAGAAAGCTGCGAAGGAACTTGATTTTGTGAAAGCGGCCAGCATACGTGACGAGATCTTCGCGCTGGAAAACATACTCAAGGAAAAGTTCTGACCCACAAGCATTTCTCCCTCCCGATTTTCACCCACGATTGTTAAATTTTTATCGATAATTATTTACTTTTTATCGATTAATTTGCTTTATTTTTGTGGGCGAATTAAGAAAAATGACGCACAAAACGGCCGAGATCAGCCTCATTGAAGGCAAAGTTATACGGGTAATATTCCCGGAAAACCTGGTGTTGGAACTGGACCAGGTGAAGAAGATCGTGAAACGCGGGGTGGAATTCTGCGCTGGAGAAAAGTTTTGTTTCCTTGCCGACTGCAGGCAGGCCACGGTACGTTTTTCATTGGAATCAAGAAATTATCTCGCCTCGCACCGGGATTCGGGGAAGCGAATTGCTGAT